>NZ_JARAMO010000174.1:0-7831 GCF_028807275.1 Mameliella sp. AT18 | reverse complement strand
CAGGCGGTGGTCTTTGGCGACGGGTTCCCGCGTCGCGCGGGACGGGCCATGTTCGCCCCCGCCCGGGTGACGCCCCCGGCCGAGGTGCCCGACGACAGCTTCCCGATGATCCTGACCACGGGGCGACAGCTGGAACACTGGCACACCGGCTCGATGACCCGCCGGGCCAGCGTGCTGGACGCGGTGGAACCGGAAGCCAACTGTTCGCTGCACCCGTCGACCCTGCGCAAGCTGGGGGTCGAGCCGGGCGGCTTCGTGCGGCTGACCACGCGGCGCGGCTCGGTCGAGGTCATGGCGCGGGCCGACCGCGCGGTGGCGCCGGACATGGTTTTCCTGCCCTTCGCCTATGTCGAAGCGGCGGCCAACATCCTGACCAACCCGGCGCTGGATCCCTTCGGCAAGATCCCCGAGTTCAAGTACTCGGCAGTGCGGGTCGAGGCAGTGGAGGCCGGGGAGATCGCGGCGGAATGACGATCATGCGCACGCCTCCGGGTGTGCGCATGCTTTTCCGGGCGATCCTTGCCGCCAATACGAGATGAGGCGATTTCGGTTTTGCCCGGAAGGGCAATGATATGGGGAAAGCGGTCAGGGGCAGCCAGGCGGCACTGCAGCGGATGGTCGAAGCGACCCCGGAAAGCCTGCAACCCGCACGCCTGCCGCCGCTTCACTGGGTCTCTCCGCTGCGATCTGAGGAATACGCAGAATTTCGGGACGGCGCGGCCCTGCGCAAGCTGGGGCTGGGAGAGCATGCCCGGGCGCTGACAGAGTTTTGGCCGCGCCGGGGCCCTGTCTGGGATGGGTTGGCGTTGGCGGGTGGCGCCGTCGTTCTGGTCGAGCCCAAGGCTCATGTCACCGAGTTCCTGACCTCGCCCTCCGCCGCGACCGCGCCTGAGTCGGTGGCGCAGATCGCGTGCGCCTTGCGGCAGGTGAAGGCGGATCTTGGCGCCGATGACCGGTCTGACTGGTCCCGCGTCTTCTTTCAGTACGCCAACCGACTGGCTTTTCTCTGGTGGCTCCGGGCGCGTGGCATTGACGCGCATTGCCTCTTCGTGTCCTTTCTGGGGGACACCGAGATGGGCGGCCCCGAGCACGCGGAAACCTGGGAGGCGCTGTTTCGTGCCGCCGACCATGCCTTGGGGCTGTCGCCGCGGCACCCGCTGCGCCCGTATATCCTGCATGTCCATCCTGACCTGCGCGAACTGGAGAAACCATGACACCCGATCCCGACCGCTTCCTGTCCGATCTTCACACCCTGCGTTCCTTCGGGGCGGCGGGTGTCGGCAAGGGGGTGCAGCGGCCCGCCTATACAGAGGCGGACATTGCCGCGCGGGACTGGCTGGCCGAGCGGATGAAGGAGGCGGGGCTGGCGCCGCAGTTCGATCCGATGGGCTCGCTGTTCGGGCTGGTCGAAGGACCGTCGTTGCTGATCGGGTCGCATTCCGACAGCCAGCCCGAGGGCGGCTGGCTGGATGGGGCGCTGGGCGTCATTGCCGGTTTGGAGGTTGCGCGCGCCGCGAAAGAGGCGGGTGGGCCGCCGGTTTCTTGCGTCTCGTTCCAGGACGAGGAAGGGCGGTTCGGCGTCACCACCGGCAGCGCGGCCTGGTCGGGGGCCTTGGCACGCGACAAGGTGGACGGGCTGGTCGATCCCCAGGGCGTGACCCTGCCCGAGGCGCGGGCGGCGATGGGCGACAGGCTGGGGGACTGGATCGACCCGGCGCGGTTCACGGGGTTCCTGGAGATGCACATCGAACAAGGCCCCGTGCTGGACACAAGCGGCGAGGCAGCGGGCGTTGTTGAGGCCATCGTCGGTATCCGCGACATGGTGATCAGCTTCGAAGGTCAGCAGAACCACGCGGGCACCACGCCGATGGACCTGCGCAAGGATGCCTTTCAGGCGCTGGGCGCTTTCAACAGCCTTCTGAACGACCGGCTTCGGAACGTGGTGACCCCGGCGACGGTCTGGACCATCGGCCATGTCAGCCTGCATCCGAACGCGCATTCCATCGTGCCGGGGCGGGTGAAATTCTCGATGCAGTGGCGGGATGGCGATCCCGACCGGCTGGACCGGATGGAGGCGATCGTGCGCGAGACGGCGCAGGAAATCGCGGGCGACAGGGGGCTGGCGCTGGAGTTCGGGCCGATGCTGGGCGTGGCGCCGGTGGCGATGGACGCGGGCTTTCGCGGCGCGCTGCGCGAGGCGGCAGAAGAGACGGTGCCGGGCCGCTGGCGCGAGATGCCCTCGGGGGCGCTGCACGACGCCTCGAACATGTCGCGGATGATGCCGGCGGCGATGCTTTTCGTGCCCTCGATCGGCGGCATCAGTCACGACTTTGCCGAGGACACGGACGAGGCCGACCTTGTGCGCGGCCTGCAGGTGCTGGCAGGCGCGGCGGCGCGGATCGCCGGCTAAGACGCGGGAATTCCGGAGTATCGCCACGCCCCTGCCTGTTCTAGGCTGACCCGCAGGAGGTGCGAACATGGACCCTGTATCGCTAGGATTTTATGCCTCGGTCTGCGGGCTCTTGGGCCTTGCGGGGCCGAAACTGGGCGCGGCGCCGATCCGGCTGGGCGTCGGGGCGCTTGTCGGCGTGCTCGCGGTCAGCGTGCTGCCGCATGTGAAAACCCTTTTGGGCGTGGCAGAGGCCTATACGACGATACAGCCCTGAGGCATATCGAAAGGAGGCCCCGGGTCGCGCGCGGGGTGGGGTCATTCAGCTCCAGCTGACATCCCCCAGAAAGATATAGCCCGCGCCATAGATCGTCTTGATCAGGCGGGGATTCTTGGGGTCCTCGCGCAGCTTGGTCCGCAGGCGCGAAATCCGCACATCCATCGCCCGGTCAAAACTCTCACCCGCCGCGCCGCCAAGGGATTCCTGCATGTGGGCGCGGGTGATCAGGCGCTTGGGGCTTTCCAGGAACAGCCGCAGCACCTCGCCTTCGGCATGGCTGAAGGTGGTTTCCTCGCCGGTCTCGTCCTCGAGCGCGTAGCGGTCGAAATGCGCGGTCCAGCCGTTGAACCGCGCCGTGTCCGAGGGGGCAGAGCGGGTGCGGGTGCGCAGGCGGGCGCGAATGCGGGCCACAACCTCGGCCGGGTCGAAGGGTTTGATGATGTAGTCATCCGCCCCCAGTTCCAACCCCGTCACCCGATCCTGAACCTGCGCGCGGCCCGAGATGATGATGACCGTCGCCCCCTGTTCCAGCGCCAGCCGGTGCACCAGCGTCAGTCCGTCGCGGTCCGGCAGGCCCAGGTCGACAAGGCAGACATCCGGCGTGGTGCGGCGCAGGGCGGCCTCGAACTCTGTTGCGCGGCCAAAGGACATGGTGCGGAACCCCGCCTCTGCCAGCGCGTCGGACAGCATTTGGCGGATGGCCGGTTCGTCGTCGAGGATGGTGACAAGGGCGCTCATGGTCCGGGGGTTAGCCCATCTGCGCGGGCGCCGGAAGAGGCACAAGCCCGAGGAAACCGGCAAGGTCGGCGGCAGCGAAGGGTTTGGGCAGTACCGGGCCAAGCCGGTGCGCGCGCTGGTGCAGGGGGTGATCCGGCGGCAGAGAGGTCATGAAGCGGACGGGCAGGTGCGGCAGGCGGTCAGCCAGCGCAAGGCCCGGGCTGTCGCCCTCCAACGAGATGTCGGACAGGACAAGCGCGATGTCGGGCAGACCCTCGGCCAGGGCGCAGGCCTCATCCACCGATGCGGCCTCGACCACGGAAAACCCCAGCCCGGTCAGCATTTCGCGGATCGCCTCGCGCAGGTCGGGGCTGTCCTCGGCCAGCAGTGCAAGGCCGGTATCCGGCACGGGGGCCTGTGCCGCGCGGCGCAGCGGCAGGCGCAAAGAGACGCGCGCGCCCCGACCGGTGTTCGCCAGCCTGACCGAGCCGCCCGCCAACTTGGTCATGTCGTAAACCATCGCCAGGCCCAGCCCCGACCCCTCGCCGCCCTTGGTGGTAAAAAAAGGTTCGAGCCCGTGGCGCAGCGCGGTTTCGGAAAAGCCGGGGCCGCTGTCCTCGACCGAGAGTTCAAGCCAGGTTTCCTGAACTTCCTGTGCGCTGAGGGTGATGGTGCCCGCCTCGCCGCAGGCATCGCGGGCATTCAGCACCAGATTCAACAGCGCATCCTGCAAGAGCCCGGGATCGGCCATGTAGGCGCCACTGGTGTCGTCCCGCGTCCGCAATTCCATCCCCTCCGGCAGCGAAGGCGTGGCGAGCGTGCGCAATTCGTCAAGGAAGCCGGCCAGGGACAGCGGGCGTGGCTGCCATCCCCGCTGGCTGGTCATGTCGGCGATCCGGTCCAGCAGTCGCCCGCCCCGGCGTGCCGCCGAAAGCGTTGCAGAGATCAGCGGTTCCGCCTCCGGCCCCAGGTCCATCCGGGCCAGCCGCGACTGCATCCCCAGGATGATGGTCAAGAGGTTCGAGAAATCATGCGCCAGCCCCGAGGTCAGCTGTGCCGCGATCTCCCGGCGGCGGGTCTGCTGCAGGGCGGCGCGGGCCTGGGTTTCCTCGGTCACGTCCTGGGACAGGATGTAGACCCCCGGTTCCAGCGGATCGGGGGTAAAGGCGGCGCGGATACGACGCGAGGACATCTCGTCGTTGAATTCGAAGGTGCTTTGCCGTCCGTCCTGCGCGGCCTCCAGGTGCGGGCGCACCTTGGAATAGGCCTGCGGTCCCAGGGTTTCCGAGATATGCAGGCCAAGGATATTCGCCGGGCGACCGGGCATCACGTCGCCCAGGCGGTTGTTGGAAAAGGTATAGTGCCCGTCGGCATCGACGCGGGCGATATGGGCGGGCATCATCTGGGTCGTGGTGCGGGTGCGGGCCTCTGTCTCGACCAGTTCGCGACGCGCCTCTTCCAGCGCCTTGTTGGTGGCGGCGAGATTTCGGTTGGTGCGGGCCAGTTCCTCGGACCTTTTCAGAACCTCCTCCGACAGGAGTTCCGAGCGCGTGCGCAACAACTGTTCCTGCGCGCGGGTCTGGGTGATGTCCGTGTAGACCGTGACCCAGCCGCCCTGCGGCAGCGGCGCGCCTTCGACGCTGATGGTGCGGCCGTTGGCGCGGGTGCGCTCCATGTAATGCGGCTCAAAGGCGCGGGCGGTCTCGACGCGGTCATGAATGAAGGTTTCCGGGTCATCGACGGGGCCGTATTCGCCGCGCTCGACAAGGTGGCGGATGGTATCCTCGAACCGGGCGCCGGGCGTGGTGAGGGCATCGGGCAGATCGAACATCTGCGCAAAGGGCGCATTGCAGACCGCAAGCCGCAGGTCGCTGTCGTAGATCGTCAGGGCCTGCTGGATGAGGTTCAGCCCGGCCTGCGTGAGCGCAAGGTTTTTCATGGCCCAAGCCTAGGGCGGCGGCGGCGGCGGCGCCAGAGGGCTGCGCATCGGGACGGGCGGTCTGCCGCCCTGTAGGAATTCGTTACATTTGGGAAATCTTGCGGAAAAAGTTGACCGCAAGCTTGGGACTTGCCCAAATGAAGGCCAGAATCGCGATCAACAGCGAGCGGCCCGGACAGATGGGCACCACGAGGGATGTCGGGGGACCGGCATGGGAGGAATAGACTTGGCACATTTGGCTGAGGGCGTGGAAGGTCTGCGCTCTGTCCCGGCACTGTTGCATCGCAATGCCACCGAGTTCGGCAATGCGCCCGCCTACCGTGAAAAGGAATACGGGATCTGGCAGAGCTGGACCTGGGCGGAGACGGAAAAGGAAATCGAGGCGCTGGCCCTTGGCTTGCTGAACCTCGGCGTCAACGAGGGCGATTACGTCGCCATCATCGGGCGCAACCGTCCCACGCTGTATTGGTCGATGGTTGCCGCGCAAAGTGTCGGCGCGATCCCGGTGCCGTTGTACCAGGATGCGGTGGCCGAAGAGATGGAATACGTGCTGGGCCATTGCGGCGCGCGCTTTGCCATCGTCGCGGACCAGGAACAGGCCGACAAGGTCATCGAGGTGCAGGACGACCTGCACCAGTTCGAACACCTGATCTACGTCGATCCGCGCGGCATGCGGAAATACGAGCATTCCCACCTGCACGAATACAGCCACGTCCAGGATCAGGGACGCGCCGCGCGCGACGAATACCTGCCCGAGCTGAAGCGGCGGCGTGACCAGCTTACCTACGACGACACCTGCGTGATGCTCTACACCTCGGGCACCACGGGCAAGCCCAAGGGCGTGGTCCTGTCGAACCGCAACATCATCGAGGCGGCCAAGTCCTCGTCCGAGTTCGACCATTTGCGGCGCAGCGACAGCGTGCTGGCCTATCTGCCGATGGCCTGGGTGGGCGATTTCATCTTTTCCATCGGTCAGGCCTACTGGTGCGGCTTCTGCGTGAACTGCCCCGAGGCGCCGCAGACCATGTACGAGAACCTGCACGAGATCGGGCCGACCTATTTCTTTGCCCCACCGCGCTATTTCGAGGAGCGTATCACCGCGATCACCATCCGGATGGAAGACGCGGGCCGGGTCAAGAAATGGCTCTATGACACGTTCATGGCCCATGCGCGCAAGGTCGGGCCGCGGATCCTCGACGGCAAGCCGGTCGGGTTCATGGATCGGCTGAAATACGCATTGGGCCAGGTTCTGGTCTACGGACCTGTGCGCAACCGCGCGGGCATGACCAAGGTCCGCGTGGCCTATACGGCGGGCGAGGCGATCGGGCCGGAAATCTTCGATTTCTGGCGCTCGCTGGGGATCAACCTCAAACAGCTTTACGGTCAGACAGAGGCCAGCGTCTTCATCACCGTTCAGCCCGATGGAGAGGTGCGCTCGGATACGGTGGGTGTGCCCGCGCCGGGGGTGGAAATCCGCATCGCCGAGAATGGCGAGGTCTTTTACCGGTCGCCCGGCGCCTTCGTGGAGTACTACAAGAACCCCGAAAGCACGCGCGACACCAAGGATGCCGAAGGCTGGGTGGCCACGGGCGATGCCGGTTTCATCGAGGAAGACACCGGCCACCTGCGCATCATCGATCGGGCCAAGGACGTGGGCCAGATGGCGGATGGATCGCTGTTCGCGCCGAAATACGTCGAGAACAAGCTGAAGTTCTTTCCCAATATCCTGGAGGCGGTTGTCTTTGGCGCGGGCAAGGATCGCTGTACGGCCTTCATCAACATCGACCTGACGGCGGTGGGCAACTGGGCGGAACGCAACAACATCGCCTATGCCTCGTACCAGGAACTGGCCGGGCATCCGCAGGTGCTGGAGACGGTGCAGAAACACGTCGAGGAGGTGAACGAGAGCGTGGCGCAGGACGACATGTTGTCGGGCTGCCAGGTGCACCGTTTCCTGATCCTGCACAAGGAGCTGGACGCCGACGATGGCGAACTGACCCGGACCCGCAAGGTGCGCCGCAAGATCATCGGAGAGAAGTTCGAGGACCTGGTGACCGCTTTGTATGACGGGTCGGAGAGCGTCTACACCGAGACCGAGGTCACCTACGAGGACGGGCGCAAGGGCAAGATCAAGGCGACGCTGGAAATCCGCGACGCCAAGGTCTGGCCGGTCAAGCCCAAGGCGATGGCGGCGGAATGATGGTCGGACGCTCCCGCGCCTGCGGCGCGTATCGCCCCGCCCACCATCCCTTTGGGCGCCCTTGTCCGGGGGACGAACCAGGTGGCGGCGTATTCCTGGGTATTTTCACCAAGAAGAAGCAGGGGGCAGTCGCGTGAAAGACACCGAAGGATACGTCACCGCGGACGGGCGCCAGATTGGCGGCGTTCTGATGGAGATGAAGAACATCACGCTGAAATTCGGCGGGGTGACGGCGATTTCCGATATCTCCTTTGACGTGCATGAGGGCGAGATCCGGGCGATCATCGGGCCGAACGGGGCGGGCAA
>NZ_JARAMO010000173.1:0-1372 GCF_028807275.1 Mameliella sp. AT18 | reverse complement strand
GGTCACGTCCGTCAAGGTGGTGTAATTTGTCAGGTGGCCTGAGGTCATGATCAGGCGGCTTTGATGCTGAGAATTGGGTCTGTCTCCTCGTTGTCGATCTGTGCGAATGCCTCGACCATCATGTAACGGCTGGCGGTTTGCCATTCGTCGTTTTGCTCAAAAAGCACTGCGCCGATGAGGCGGATGATCGACGGCTCATTGGGGAAGATCCCGACGACATCCGCGCGGCGTTTCACTTCCTTGTTGAGTCGTTCGATGGGGTTGGTCGAGTGCAGCTTTGTGCGGTGCTGACGCGGAAAGGCCATGTAGGCGAGGACATCATGTTCGCTGTCGTCCATCAACTCGGCGAGCTTGGGCCACCGTGACCGGAGTTGATCTGCCACCTTGCGCCAGGTTTCCCCGGCAGATGCGCGGTCGGGCTGATCGAAGGCCTGCCGGATCGCGGCGGCGACGACGGTGTGCTGACCGCGAGACACATGCGCCAGGGCGTTGCGCATCCAGTGGACACGGCAGCGCTGCCAGGTGGCGTCGAACACGCGCTCGATGGCCGCCCTGAGGCCGCTGTGCGCATCGCTGATCACCAGCTTGGTGCCGTCGAGACCGCGTGCCTTCAGGCCGCGCAGGAAGTCCATCCAGAATGTCTCTGCCTCGGAAGGGCCAAGCCCCAGACCAATGATTTCCCTGCGCCCATCGGTATTGGCCGCCACAGCGATTATAGCGGCGACACTGACGATGCGCCCGCCCTGCCGGACCTTGAGATAGGTCGCATCCAGCCAAACATACGACCATTCGCCGGTGAGCGGGCGATTGAGGAATTCGTTCACGCGCTCGTCGATGTCCTTGCAGAGCTTCGACACCGTGCTCTTCGAGATACCGGAGAGCCCCATGGCCTGCGCCAGTTCATCGACCCGGCGCGTGGAGACGCCGCCGATCCACGCCTCCTGGATCACCGCTACCAGCGCTTTTTCCGAGGTCTTGCGCGGCTCCAGAAAGCCAGGGAAATAGCTGCCCTGCCGCAGCTTCGGCACCTTCAGGTTCAGCGTGCCCAAACGGGTATCAAGAGAGCGCTCGCGATACCCGTTTCTCCAGGTCGTGCGCTGATCGGCCCGTTCGTGCTTGCCAGCACCGATCAGGCCTTCGACATCGGCCTCCATGATCAGCTGAAGAACGGCCTCGGCGACAGCGCGCAAAAAGTCACCGCCATCCTGCTTTGCGAGAAGCTCAGAAAGGTCCATGTTGGTCTTGGTCATTGGGGTCTCCGTGTGGTTCGTGGTTGAAGTCGCCAAACTCCACCTCGACCATACACCTCAATGGCCACCCGGGATTACACCGTTGAAGGCGCAGAAATTACACCACGTCCTAGGACACTAAC
>NZ_JARAMO010000172.1:0-2528 GCF_028807275.1 Mameliella sp. AT18 | reverse complement strand
GAAACCGTCTCGAGGGTTCGAATCCCTTCGTCTCCGCCACTAGCCCCCGCGAAAGCGTTCTCTGGCTTGGAGCCGCGTGAGATTTTTCCGTGTTTTCAAAGGGGTTTGCGGGTTAGGCTAAACACTGCCGTGTCGGAGGCTGCCCCAAAATCCGTTCTCTCGGCCGGTTTTTCTCCGGACCTGATGACCTCGCTGATTTGGTGAATTGTCTTTAAAGATCTGTAATCAAAGAGATTTCCTGACGGGCGACCTGAAAACTTCGACCGGAGTGGCGTTCGGCGAGATGGAACGGAAATCGAACATTCGCCATTGGGGGCGTTCAGTGCGACGCGCCCAAACGACCGGATCGCGGGACGAAACAGACTTTCGTTGGGGTCGAATAGCCGCTTCATGAGGGTGCAGCAGAACTCGTCGGTATCCGCCAGACCGAGCGCGCCAGATCCGCCAGCCAACGCTGCCGCTGCAGGACATCGGGCTCCGTCCACGTCGGGAAGGGCTCAATCGATGCCACGGCGCGGTCAATGCGAGTATTTGTGCCGACCTGCGGCCGCTCCGAGAGCGCGCGCGTGAGGAGCAGCCTCGACTGGAGATAGATCGGCCGCTTCTCGCTGTAGGCGCGATTGCCGAGCGACGAGTTGATCGATTTCTCAACCAGCACCAAGTTCCCTAGACGCTGCGAGACCAGTGGGTCCTCGATCGGACCAAACTCCTCGGCTGCCTTCGCATCCGGTTTCTGGGGTAAGATGTGCTCGATTTCGAAGCCACCGCTGGTGTAGGATTGCAGCCAACGGGTGCCTTCTGTCTCTCCGTACGCCGCGAGGTCGACATACTGTGTCAGCTTCGCGAGAACATATCTCAATCTGTATTGCTGAAGCGTCCCATAGTAGAGGCGGCCCATGGCGTCGTCGAAACGCACCGACAGCTTCATCTTTTCATTCAGAAAACGCCGATTGATGAACGTCTCCAGTTCCTCTGCGGAAGAAATGGAGCGCAATTCCGTGCCCCAACGCGCAAAGTTCCGCTCGAAATTCCGCGTCGGTTCACGGGTAATCACGTAGCAGAAGAACAGCGACTCGACTTCCGACGCCAACCTGTCGAAGATATCGCTGCTCAGGTGACGCCCGGCGAGCAGAAGGATGAGGTGTTGGCGCGCCGCAGATCCGCCAAGCAGTCGCATGTTTTCGAGATACCGGTTTCCGACCCCTCGCTCGTCCTTCCCTTCACGGAAATTGCGATAGGCTTTCGCCGCGGATACGAGCTCCCGGGCGAACCCGACCGGATCGGAGCCATACCCGGCTCTGGCCTCGTTTCGCGACAACCAGCCGTAGATCTCATCTTCGCGCAGCACATCGACTTCGAACCGACTGAATATGAAATACCGCAGGAAGCGCAGCGGCTTCTCGCCCATGTTGAAGATCGTGTCCTGCAGGTCCTTCCACGTACCCTTCAACTGATTGAACTGGCCCGCAGAGGCCTTCATGAAGAGCAGGTTCTTCAAGAGGTCCATCGAGTTTAGACCTACGCCGCGATCGTTGATCGTCTCGAAGATCTTTAGTGCCTTGGCGACGTCCTCGGTCTGAATGCGGATCAGCTTCACCTTGTTGCAGAGATAGCCGTAAAAGCGCCGAAGCGCGCCAGCATCCTCGCCGAACTCGCTGGACAGGAACCTCGTAACGACATGGTGTGCGTTGGCGATGTTCTTCATCGACAGTGTCCCGGTCCTGTCGATTTCCTTACCATCCGCAAGCCTTGTCAGCGCGTCGCCGCTGTCCTCGTATTGCAGGTCGAGCCGATAGCGGCGGACTTCGTCTCCGGACGCATCAATCGACGCATCCGCGATCTGCGAATTGAGAACGGCGGAGTTGGCGGCACCGAGCGCCAGGAGGCGGTCTCGGATTGCGCACAGTGTCACGTAGAGTGTCGTCATCCGCTGCTGGCCATCGATAAGGTCGAGCAGTCCGCTCTGTCCGGGGCAGACAACGATGCTTCCGATGAAGTACTCTGGTGAGTGCTCGGGATCTGTGCCGGTCATCTCGCCAAGAATATCGGTCAGTAGCTGTTCGACCTGCTCTGTGCTCCAGACATACTCTCGCTGGTAGTCGGGAACCGCGTAGAATGACTGAAACAGTCCAGCGACCGAAATGTCTTGGCTTTCGATATGCTGGGTGGTCATGCCACGGTCCTCCAAATGTCAACGGCGTCTTCGGCACATGTCAAAAGTTCGTCTGCCAGTGCGATGCCGACGAGCTGTCGTCTAGCAATTGGAACTATGGCAATCACGGTGTCATCTGTGGCGACGGTGAATGTGCGCTCATTACTAGCCATTGCTCAGTAGTGCTCCCGAATGTAACCGTAGGCCCGCTTGAACAGTTCAGCGTCCTGGTGGAGTTTGTACTTGAAGAGAGTCTGCCGAAGCGCCTTCTTCACCTCACGTTCGCCGGCATGGGTGGCCTGCCAGCCATCGAAGCGCACCGCGCGAACGATCTCGTCGATATCGTCCTGGACCTGTCACGCTCTGGTGCCGCTCC
>NZ_JARAMO010000171.1:0-26477 GCF_028807275.1 Mameliella sp. AT18 | reverse complement strand
TAGCCGAACATGATGCCCTGGTCGCCGGCACCTTCCTCGCCCTTCTCGCCCTCGTCGACGCCCTGCGCAATGTCGGCGGACTGGGCGTGCAGGCGGCAGACGATCTCGGCATTGCGCCAGGAAAATCCGGTCTGGTCGTAGCCGATGTCGCGGATTGCATCGCGGGCAATCTGCTCGACATCCTTGAGCACGGCTTCCGGTCCGCGCACTTCGCCGGCGATGGTCACGTGATCGGTGGTTGCCAGCGTCTCGCAGGCCACGCGGGACTGCGGATCGGCGGCCAGGTAGGCATCCAGGATGGCATCCGAAATCCGGTCGCACACCTTGTCTGGATGCCCTTCGGACACCGATTCACTGGTAAACAGCCAAGTCTTGTCGCTCATCTCGTTCCTTTCTCCACTACGGTGGGATTGGGTCGGTATTGGCAAGTGGTCTTGCGGGGGTCAGGCGATCTTGCGATCCGCCGATGACTTGTCGGGCCGATAAGCCAGGCTGGGGGCCAGCCAGGATTCGACCTCGGCGATCTCCATTCCCTTGCGCGCGGCATAATCCGAGACCTGATCGGGTCCGATCCGGCCGATCCCGAAATAGCGCGCCTCGGGGTGCGAGAAGTAGAAGCCCGAAACCGCGGAGGCGGGCCACATCGCGCAGGAGTCCGTCAGTTCGAGACCGGTATGCGCAGGCGCATCCAGCAGGTCGAAAAGCGTGCGCTTCTCGGTGTGGTCGGGACAGGCGGGATAGCCGGGCGCCGGGCGGATGCCGCGATACTGCTCGCGGATCAGCCCCGTGTTGTCGAGTTCCTCGCCCGGAGCATAGCCCCAGAGGCTGCGGCGCACGCGGGCGTGCAACGCCTCGGCAAAGGCCTCGGCCAGCCGGTCGCCCAGGGCCTGCACCATGATCGAGTCGTAATCGTTGCCCTCGGCTTTCAGCCGGTCGGCGATATGATGCACCTCCGGTCCGGTGGTGACGGCGAACCCGCCGACCCAGTCCGCCGTGCCCTCGGGGGCGACGAAATCGGCCAAGCACATTTGCGCGGTGTCGCGGGTCTTGTTGCGCTGCTGGCGCAGCTGCGGCATCCGCGCGCGCAGCTTGCCGCGCGTCTCGTCCGTCCAGACCAGGATATCGTCCCCCCGGCTGTTGGCGGGCCAGAGACCGACCACGCCACGCGGGTTGAACCAACCTTCGCTCTCGATCCGGTCCAGCATCTTTTGCGCGTTGTCGTACAGTTCGCGCGCCGTCTCGCCCCGGTCGGGGTCGTCGAGGATGGCAGGGAAGTTGCCCCGCATTTCCCAGGTGGCAAAGAATGGCGTCCAGTCGATGAAGTCACGCAGGGCGGCAACCTCCGTATCGTCGATCACCGTCAGGCCGGGCGTCTGCGGCGCGGGGGGCGTGTAGCTGTCCCAGCCGCCGTCAAAGGCATTCGCCCGCGCCTGCATCAGCGGGGAGGTGGGCCGGTCGCCGCCACGGCTATCGCCCGCACGCATTTGTTCCTGCTCCGCGGCGATCTCGGACAGGTAGACCGGCCGGGCCGTTTTCGACAGCAACTTGGACACCACGCCCACGGCCTTGGAGGCATCGTCGACATGGATCACACCATGTTCATATTCCGGCGCGATCTTGAGCGCGGTGTGCTTCTTGGAGGTGGTCGCGCCCCCGATCAACAGTGGCAGGTCCAGCCCCTGCCGCTTCATCTCTGCCGCCACCTCGACCATGCGGTCGAGCGACGGGGTGATGAGGCCGGACAGGCCGATGATATCGGCCTTTTCCTCCTTGGCCTTTGCGATGATGTCCTCGGTCGGGACCATCACGCCCATGTCCACCACGTCGTAGTTGTTGCATTGCAAGACAACGCCGACGATGTTCTTGCCGATGTCGTGAACGTCGCCCTTCACTGTGGCCATCAGCACCTTGCCCTTGGCCGAAGTGTCGCCCTGCTGGCGCTTTTCCTCTTCCATGAAGGGCAGCAGATGGGCGACGGCGGTTTTCATGACGCGGGCGGATTTAACCACCTGCGGCAGGAACATCTTGCCGGCGCCGAACAGGTCGCCGACCACATTCATGCCGTCCATTAACGGGCCTTCGATCACATGCAGCGGCTTCTCGGCGCGCAGGCGGCATTCCTCGGTGTCCTCGACCACGAAATCGGTGATCCCGTGGACGAGCGCGTGTTCCAGCCGTTTTTCGACCGGGGCCTCGCGCCATTTAGGGTCTTCCTTTTTCGACGCCTCGCCGGTGCCCTTGTACTTGTCGGCAATGTCCAGCAGGCGCTCGGTCGCGTCGTCGCGGCGGTTGAACAGCACGTCCTCGACGCGTTCGCGCAGTTCCTCGGGAATATCGTCGTAGACGGTGATCTGGCCCGCGTTGACGATGGCCATGTTCATGCCCAGCGGGATCGCGTGGTACAGGAAGGCCGAGTGCATGGCCTCGCGCACGGCATTGTTGCCGCGAAAGCTGAACGACACGTTCGACAGCCCGCCCGAGACATGGGTGTCCGGCATATCCGCCTTGATCAGCTTGATCGCCTCGAAAAACGCGTTGGCGTAATCGTTGTGTTCCTCGATGCCCGTCGCGACGGCAAAGATGTTGGGGTCAAAGATGATGTCCCAGGGCTGGAAGTCCGCCTTCTCGACCAGCAGGTCGTAGGACCGGCGGCAGATCTCGTACTTGTGCTGCGCGGTCTCGGCCTGGCCGTTCTCGTCGAAGGCCATGACCACCACGGCGGCGCCGTAACGACGGATGGTGCGGGCCTGTTCCAGGAAGGCCGCTTCGCCCTCCTTGAGCGAGATGGAGTTGACCACCGCGCGGCCCTGCACACATTTCAAACCCGCCTCGATCACCTCGAACTTGGAACTGTCGAGCATCACCGGCACCCGGCTGATATCGGGCTCCGAAGCGATCAGGTTGAGGAAGGTGACCATAGCCTTTTCCGAGTCGAGCAGGCCCTCGTCCATGTTCACATCAATGATCTGGGCGCCGTTCTCGACCTGGCTGCGCGCCACATCGAGCGCAGTGGCAAAGTCACCCTCCATGATCAGCTTCTTGAATTTGGCCGAGCCTGTGACGTTCGTGCGCTCACCGATATTGATGAAATTGGCAACACCGCTCATGCTGCATCCTCCGTGCTGGTACCGGGGGCCTCGAACATCTCCAGCCCCGACAGACGCATCCGCCGCACCGTTGCAGGGACCGCCCGCGGCGACTTGCCCGCGACGGCATCGGCAATGGCGCGGATATGGTCGGGCGTCGTGCCGCAGCAGCCGCCGACGATGTTCACCAGCCCCGCATCGGCCCATTCGCCCAGATGGGCGGCGGTTTCCTCGGGGGTTTCGTCATAGCCGCCCATCTCGTTGGGCAGGCCCGCGTTGGGATAGGCGCTGATGCGAGTGTCCGCGACGTCCGACAGCGTACGCACATGCTGACGCATCTCGCCCGCGCCGAGGGCACAGTTCAGCCCCACCGAGAAGGGGCGCGCATGGCTCATGGAGACCCAAAAGGCCTCGGGCGTCTGTCCCGTCAGTGTGCGCCCGGAGCGGTCGGTGATGGTGCCAGAGATCATCAGCGGCGGCACGTCCAGCCCTTCGTCCTTGAGGCAGTCGATGGCAAAGAGCGCGGCCTTGGCGTTGAGCGTGTCGAAAATCGTCTCGACCAGCAGCACATCGACCCCCGCCTTGACCAGGGCGCGCGCGGCCTCGACATAGGCCTTTGCCAGATCGTCGAAGGTGACGGCGCGATAGCCCGGATCGTTCACATCCGGGCTGAGGCTGGCGGTCTGGTTGGTCGGGCCGATGCCCCCGGCAACCCAGCGCGGGCGATCCGGCGACGACATGGCCTCGGCCGCCTCGCGGGCAAGCCGCACGCTTTCGGCGTTCATCTCGGTGACAAGGCCTTCCATGCCGTAATCGGCCTGGCTGATCGCATTGGCGCCGAAGGTGTTGGTGCAGAGGATGTCCGCGCCCGCCTCGAGAAAGGCGGTGTGAATGTCGCGGATCATCTCGGGCTGGGTCAGGCTTAGCAATTCGCTGTTGCCGCCCACGTCGCTTGTCCAGTCGGCAAAGCGCGTGCCGCGATAGACGTCCTCGCCGGGTTTGTGCTGCTGGATCATGGTGCCCATTGCCCCGTCCAGCACAAGGATGCGTCGGGCCGCATGAGCCGTGATATCGGTCTCGGTCATCTGGTCTCTCCTCAGGCGGCGCTCTCGGCCGCGGGTCCGGTGGTCAGTCCCAGCGCGCGACAGACCGCCAGGCTGATTTCCGGTCGGTTCAGCGTGTAGAAATGGAATTCGGTAATCCCCGCCTCCATCAGCAGGCGGCATTGTTCCGTGGCAACACTGGTCGCGATCATGGCGCGGGTTGCCGGGTCATCGTCCAACCCGTCGAACATCTGAGCCAGCCAGTCCGGTACCGAGGCGCCGCACATGGCCGAGAACCGTTTGAGTCCCGCGAAATTCGCCACCGGCATGATTCCCGGCACAATCGGCGCGGTGATGCCCGCAGCGCGGGCCCGGTCGACGAACCGCAAGATGACCTCGGTGTCAAAGGTGTACTGCGTGATCGCCCGGGCCGCGCCCGCATCCAGCTTGCGCTTGAGGTGATCCAGATCGGCGGCGGCGCTTGCGGCTTCGGGGTGGACTTCCGGGTAGGCCGCGACCGAGATGTCGAAATCCGCCACCCGGCGCAGCCCCGCCACCAGTTCTGCCGCGTCGCAGTAGCCGTCCGGGGCAAGGCTCTGCCCCTCGGGCAGATCACCGCGCAGAGCCACGATACGCGTGATGCCCTTGTCGTGCAGCCCCCGGGCCAGCCGGTCGACCTCGTCACGGCTGGCCCCCACGCATGTCAGGTGATGGACCACTGGGCGCCCGGTTCGGTCCCCGACCATATCGACCACGCGGGCGGTGCGGTCGCGGGTGCTGCCGCCCGCGCCGTAGGTCACCGAGAAATAGGCTGGATCGGCGTTGGCCATTTGATCGACGGCGCGCGCCAGCGCCGTTTCACCGGCATCGGTCTTTGGCGGGAAAAGCTCGAAGGACACACAGGCGGTGGGATCGGGATAGGTCCCGGTCATGCAGAACTCTCCAATGATGGGGGCGAATTGGTGAAGCAGAGGCCGGGGCGCGTGGCGGCACCCCGGCACATCACATCACGCCGGCTTGCGGAAGTGCTGGATGCCCCAGGCGAGGTGACCATCATCGGCGGCCTTCACCCAGTTCTCCAATCCAACGGCCATCTTGTCGAGATACTCTGCCGAGGCCCCGGCCTCGCGCAGTTTCTCGTAGTTGGCCAACAGTTCCTCGCGAACACGGAAATAATGCGTCCGCAGATCGCTGACGGCCTCCTCCTGTTCCACGGTCTCGAAGCCGAGTGCCTCTGCCGCCTCGCGGTAGAACCGAGGCGATCCCAGGTCGTTGAGTTGCAGACGGTCGTAAACGGGCTGCAACACTGCGGGGTCGGCATCGTCAGCTTGCATCGGATCGGTGAAGATCAGGTGCCCGCCCGGCTTGAGCACGCGCCAAGCCTCGGCCAGGACCTTGGCGCGCTGATCGGAATGCAGGAAGGCATCCTGGCTCCAGGCCACGTCGCAGCTGGCATCCCCCTCCGGCACGTCCTCGAAGACGCCGTGGCGGACCGAGATCTTGTCGGACAGCTTGGCGGCCCGGATCTTGCCCAGGTTGTATTCGTTCTGCGTCTCGGACAGGTTCAGGCAGACCGCCTCGCAGCCGGTCTTGCGGACAAGCGTGCGCATGGCACCGCCATAGCCCGCGCCCATGTCGAGAACCCGGGCCGAGGCATCTAGCGGTGGCAGCCGGTCGATCATCGACTCGATGGTGCGGTCCGAAGCGGTGCGGATGTCGGGCGTTGCGGCATAGCGGCCGATATGCAGGTCCTCTCCCCCCCAAATCGTGGAATAGAACGTGTCCGCGTCATCGCTGTCGTAGTAGTTCTCGGTGATGTCGCGGATGTCTTGCTTGCCGTCATCCGTGCCGGTGCCCCAGCGCACCAGGTGCATCGCCGATTTCTCGGCCACGTGGATGAAGAAATCCGGATCGTCCTCGGCATAGGTTTCCTGGAAATCGCCATAGGTGCGCACCCGCTCGAACCCGGCCTCCGACAGAAGACGGCGCATGTAGTTCTTGCGGATGGGACACATGTTGAGCGTGTATTCCGACCCGTCGGGGAAGGAATAGCGCATTCGGCACAGGCCCTCGTCCACGTGGTCGGGTTCGGCCGTCACCTGATCGCCGCAGTAGTAGTACTTGTGCTTGGTCGTATAGCCCCGGTCAAGCATGGCGTCATAGTTGCGCTGGTCGAGGATGAGAAGCCCGTCATGTTTTAGCGCGGCGTAGAATTCGGCCAGAGCACGGCGGCGCTCGGATTCCTTGTGCAGGTGCGTGAAGGAATTGCCCAAGCAGACGATCGCGTCGTACTTGCCGTTGATGTCACGGTTGAGCCAGCGCCAGTCGGCCTGCGCGGTTTTGAGGATCAGCCCGCGGCTGCGTCCGTTTTCGAAGGCCTTGGCCACCATCGAGGCCGCCCCATCAGAGGCAGTCACGTCAAAGCCTGCTTCGGTCAGCCTGACCGAATGAAAGCCGGTGCCACAGGCGACATCGAGCACGGTTTCCTTGCCGCGCGCCCGCAGGATGTCGATGAAGAACTGCCCCTCGCTCTCGGCACGGCCAGCCCAGTCGATCAACTCGTCCCACTTGTCGACAAAGGTCCTGACGTATTCCTTGCGGTAATGGTCGGTCTCGCGATCGGCCAGCGGATCGTCGCTGTAGACCTGGTCCGTCATGGTCAGTTCAGCGTTTTCGGCCATCGTATCGCTCATGTCTGTCTCCGTTCCAAACTGTCACGGCACCGGCGAGACGCATGCCCACCGGTCGCGCAATATCCCTGCGCAAGCCTCGAAAGGCTGCACTGATTTCTTTGCCTTCATCGGTATTCGCCCCGGCCAGCTTGATCGCGCCGCGGGAGGCAATGTGGTCAGGTGCAGGTTCTGCGCGGGTCGGCGCCGAGCAGGTAGTTGGCTCGGCCCGACGCAAGGCGTCAGAGTGCTGCCCGAATTGCACCGTGAACGTCACGGACAAATTGCGACCATTCAACCCCCAATTGCGACATTTTTTCTAATGCCCTGATATAATTTGAGAAAAGCAGGTTCTTCCGGCCTCGCACCTGCAGCATGACTCGCCGACAAGGCATCCATAAGTATGTGGTAGTTGGGAGGTTTGACCTTGATCGTCGGAACAGTGGCACCGGAACCGCCTGGCCGACACCTTTGATGAAAAGCACGCAATTCAGTCGAGATCGGACCTCCTTCGACACGGCGAACCGTGCGCCGCAGCGCAGAATACCCATCGAAGACCTGCAAGCGAACCGCTCGGAACGGGCCCCGCAGCTTTCTGCGGGCGGCCATGCGGATCTTCGTTCGTTGATTCCGTCGGGCGATCTCCCGTTCTTCCTGGCAATGCCGAAGACGGCCCGAGGAAATCGGTTCGCCCATGTCGCACCCTGTCCCGATTGGCGTTCACGCCGTGACCGGCAAATAGCGAATCGTCAAAGCCTTCGACCCAACTGGCAAGGCGCAAGTCACCGGGCGGACACTTTGGCAAACACCTGCCAGCCCCAAGGTTCTGGTTGGACGCCGTGTGGAAACCCTGTAAGAGGGCTGGCGCGACAATCAGAGAAATGAAAACGATTCAATTGGCGTCTCGGATAACTACGGGCTCCGCTGGGACGGGGAAACCACCGGCACTCGTTCTTCGGGGCGTTTCGGTACGCCTCGGCGGACCGGCGATCCTGCACGACATCTCCTTTGACATCAGAGAGCGCCGCATCGGAATTGTCGGGCGCAACGGCTCTGGCAAGACCACGCTGGCGCGTGTGATCGCCGGGCTGCTGGCGCCCGATGGCGGCACCGCGGAAATCGACGGCACCGACATGGCGAAAGACCGCAAGGCGGCGCTGCGCACCGTCGGAATCCTGTTCCAGAACCCCGACCACCAGATCATATTTCCCACCGTCGAGGAGGAAATTTCCTTTGGCCTGGTGCAAATGGGGCGCAAGCGCGACGCGGCCGCGCAGGAGACCCGCGAAATCCTGCAACGGTTCGGCAAGTCCCACTGGGCGGGCGCGGCAACCCATGCCCTGTCACAGGGGCAGAAACAGCTTGTCTGCCTGATGGCGGTCCTTGCGATGCGCCCCGCCGTGATCGTGTTGGACGAACCCTATTCCGGTCTCGACATTCCAACACGTCTGCAACTCATGCGATTTGTCGACGAGGTCGAGGCCAGCGTGATCCAGATCACCCATGATCCCGACAGTGTTCGGCACTTTGAACGCGTGATCTGGGTGGATCGCGGCCGGATCCGTGAGGACGGCGAGGCTGCTGGCGTGTTGGCCGAATTCGAAGGCCAGATGCGCAACTGGGGGGAGCAGGATGATCTCTCTGACCTCTCCGGTTGAAACCTGGGCCCACCGCGTTCCCGCAGGGGTGAAACTGGCGGCCCTGTCGCTGGCAACCGCGGGACTGTTCGCGCTACAATCTCCCGTGGCCCTGGCGTTGGCGCTGGCCGGGGTGGCCGGTCTGGTGCTGACCGGCGGGCTGACCTTTGCCCGCGCGGCGGCGCGTGCGCTGAAAATCCTGCTTCCCTTCCTGTTGCTCATCGCGGTCTGGCACGGTGTGACCGGCCAGATCGAGGCAGGAATGGCGGTGGCCCTGCGCCTGCTTTCGGCCCTGGCTCTGGCGAATTTCGTCACGATGACGACGCGGCTCAGCGACATGGTGGCGGTCGCGGCATTGCTGCTGAGCCCGTTCCGGCGTCTTGGCCTGTCGACCCGTGCGCTGGAACTCTCGGTGGCGCTGGTCGTGCGCTTTACCCCGTCGATCGCGCGCAAGGGAGGGCTGCTGGCCGAAGCCTGGCGCGCCCGCTCGGCCCGGCGCACCGGATGGCAGATCGTCATGCCGTTGGCGGCAACGGCGCTGGATGATGCCGAACATGTCGCCGAGGCGCTGCGCGCCCGCGGCGGCCTCGAAACCACGCAACCCACGGACTAAGGAAACCAAATGGAACGCAATCTTGCCCTGATCGCCCTTTTTGCCGCGCTGATCGCTGCATTGGGCATGGTCCCGAAATTCACGCTGGCCTTCGGCGTGCCGATCACAGCCCAAAGCATGGGCGTGATGCTTTGCGGCACCGTGTTGGGGGCCCGCCGCGGCGCGCTGGCGGTCCTGCTGTTACTGGCACTGGTGGCGCTTGGTCTGCCGCTGCTGGCCGGTGGACGCGGGGGCCTCGGCGCCTTTGCGACGCCCTCGGTCGGCTTTCTGATCGGCTTTCCCGTGGCCGCCTTCGTTACCGGCCTGATCGTCGAGCGTTGGCGCGCCAGTCTTGCGGCGGTCGCCGCCGTGGCGTCGATCGTGGGCGGTGTCTTCGTCCTGTACGCATTCGGTGTGGTCGGCATGTCCGTGATGCTCGACAAGTCGATCCCGCAATCGGCGCTGCTGGTCACCGCCTTCATTCCGGGTGACGTCATCAAGGCAATCCTGGCCGGGTTGATCACCGCCGGTCTGGCCAAGTCGCGCCCGTCGAGCGTGCTGTCTCGCGGATGACAGGCGCAGGGGGGCAGCACCTGCTGTCGGGGCGGCGCTCGGTCCGGGGCTTCCTGCCCGACCCGGTGCCGCGTCAGGATGTCGAGCGCATCCTGACCGTCGCCCGGACCGCCCCCAGCGGGGCCAACCTGCAGCCAGGCCGGTTTCATGCACTGACCGGCGGACCGCTTGCGGATCTCTCGCAGGCGCTGGTGGCGGCCGCGGAAAGCGGTCGCCCGCCGGTGGCCGAATATTCCTACTTTCCGCAACCGATGCCGCCAGACCTCAAGGCGAAACAACGGGCGGCGGGTTATGCGCTCTATTCCGCGCTGGGGATCGGACGGCGGGACATCGCCGCGCGCAAGGCGCAGTTCAACGAAAACTACCGCTTCTTTTCCGCCCCTGTCGGGATTGTCGTGACCATCCGTCCGGACATGGGCAAGGGCTGTTTCATGGACCTTGGCATGTCCATGATGGCACTGATGATCGCGGCCTCTGACCTGGGCTATGCCACTTGCGGCATCGGGGCCTTGGCCAATCATGCGGATATCGCCCATGCCCAGCTTGGCCTGGGCGAGGAGGAGATGGTCGTTTGCGGCATGGCGCTGGGACGCGCGGACCCGGAGGCGCCGGTAAACGGCGTGCGGACAGAGCGTGACGCGCTGTCTGTCTTTGCGACGCTGCGCGGTTTCAGCTGACCGACATCAGGACCGCCGTGCCCAGGCCGCCCGCTGCCGCGATTGTGGCCAGCCCGGTGCCGCCCCGCTGCCGGAGTTCATGGAAAAGCCGCACCGCATTGATCGCGCCCGAGGCCCCCACCGGATGCCCGCGCGCCAGCCCGCCACCGCCGGGGTTCACGTTGCTCGGGTCCAGCCCGGCGCCATTGACGCAGGCGATGGCCTGCACGGCGTAGGCCTCCATCACTTCGGCAACCGAGAGCGCCCCGGCGTCCATGTCTGCCCGCTCCAGAACCTTGCGGATCGCCGCAACCGGGGCAAGGCCGGGACGGTCCACGCGCCCGCCCAGCGTCACGCCCCCGCGATAGGCAAACCCGGTATCGGGTAACTCGGCGGCGACCCTCTCGGACACCAGCAGGCAGAATGCCGCGCCATCCGCCGCCACGGCGGCATTGGCGGCTGTGATCGTTCCGCACAGGCGCGGAGCACGGGCGGCCAACCGGGGCGTCAGGGCGCGTGTGAAGGCATCCGTGTGCAACCCGCCAAGAGGGACGACCTCAGGCGTCATGTCGGCGGCCAAGGCCTTGCGGTGGCTGTCGATAGCCCAGGCATCCTGCGCCGCGCGGGAAATGCCCAGTTCGGCAGACAGCGCCTCGGCGGCATCGTCCATCTCCGGATCGCGCTCTGGCCAGGGCGTGAAGGGAGGACGGTCATAGGCCATAGGCGGACCGCCCTCCGGGTCGGTCCGCAGGCGCAGGGGCCGTCTGGAATAGGATTCCACGCCGCCCGCCGCCACGACCTCCGCCTGCCCCGAGGCGATCAGCGCGGCGCCAATCACCAGCGCGTCAAGCCCGCCGCAACATTGCCGGTCCAGCGTCAGCCCCGCCACCTGGTCCGGCAGGCCCGCGGCCAGCGCCACCATGCGGGCCGGGTTACCCCCGGCCCCGAGCGCGTTGCCCAAGATCACTTCATCGACCTGACATGCCTCCAGCCCCGCCGCCTCGATCACCCGGCGCAACACCGGCGCGCCCAGTTCGTGGAGCTGAAGCCCTGACAGCGCCCCGCCGCGCGGCGCCACCGGAGTGCGCAGGGCAGAGACGATACGGACACCGCTCATGCCTGACGCTCCAGCGCCTGGGCGATCCTCGCAAGGTCAGGCTTGCCGGAAAGCGTCAGAGGGAAATCGGCAATCGCCTGCACACGACGGGGTGCGGCGAGTGGACCGAAGACCGCACGACACCGGGCCAACAGCGCATCGCAAAGCCCTGCCTCTACCGGCCCGTCGATGACCGCGACAAGATGCGTGCCGCGGCGTGGGTCAGACCGGGGAACCACTGCACATTGTGTCACCGCCGGATCGCTTAGCAGAAAGGCCTCGATATCCTCGGGAAAGACGTTCTGGTCGGCGATGGTGACCATCCGGTTGCGGCGCCCGGCAACGGTCAGGTGGCCCTCCTTGTCGAGCTGCCCCAATTCACCGACCGTGACGAAACCATCCCTTTCGCGTGTTTCTGCACTGTCACCTTCGGCATAGCCATCAAAAAGGTAAGGGCTGCGCACCCAGATCTCGCCTATGGCCCCCTCCTTGGCGTCGATCCTTATCTCGACACCCGGGTAGGCGCGGCCAACGCTGCCCTCCGGGCCACTGCCATCGCCCCAAGCGATGAAACTGGTCTCGGCGGCGCCATAGAACTCACGCAGGACTGCCTTGGGACACAATGCGGCGATCCGAAGCCGCAATTCGGGCGTCAGCCGCCCGCCACCACAAAGCACTTGGCGCAGGCTCGGCAGCACGGCCCCTGTTTCGCACAGAAGGCGCAACTGGGTTGGCGTGGCGTAGAGGATTGTCGCCTGTGCCGCCTTCACGCCCTGCGCCTGTTGGCGCGGCCTCAGACCAGCGAAGGAATGCAGGTCGGCGCCAAGATGCGCCCCTTCGACCAGGGCATAGAGCGCAAGGGAATGGGCCGGGACCCCCAGGACGGCGTAGCGATCCTCGCTGCCAAGGCTCAGGTGGTTGCGGTTGACCTCGAAACTGGCAATCCAGGAGGCATGGCTACGCCGGATGGTCTTCGCCGCTCCGGTCGTTCCGCCAGAGCGGCTGTGGAAATACCCCGCGCGTTCTTTGGAAAGGCGGCTGACCCCGCCTGGTCCGACAGAAAACGCGCGCCCGGTGCGGATGGCTGCGCGCAGGGCAACAAGATCCTGCGCCCCGGCCCTGTCCGAACCCTCGCCCTCTCCGACCTGCTGCCCATGCACATGCAAACGGGCCTCCGGTGGCCAGCGAAACAGCGCAGTGCTCATGGTTCCGGACCCGGTCGCAGCAGTGCCGTGGCCTATTTCCGTCATGGAACATCCTCGTCAAGGTCATGGAGTGGTAGCCCACCACGGCCCTCGACGAAACAGGCAGATAACACCCCGCGTTTTCGTCAGACGCGAACAGGGCACGCCGGACTCTTCCCGTGTTTGACTTGGCGTGGCGGGGTTGTTACCCAAAGTCCAACCGTTGGGGTGCCTCCAAGAGGCTGAGAGGCGTGAACGCGCTAACCCATCGAACCTGATCCGGGCAATACCGGCGTAGGGAACGGTCTACAGTCCACAGACGTTTTCCATGCGCGGTGCCCTTTTGTCTGAAGGAGCAGCCGTTGGCGCATATCGCATTGACCATCGCCGGATCCGACAGTGGCGGAGGCGCGGGCATACAGGCCGATCTCAAGTCCATGTCGGCGCTTGGCGTCTACGGCGCCAGTGTCATCACCGCGGTCACCGCCCAGAACACCCGTGCCGTCACCGCGGTTCATTCAATACCGCTCGACGTGATCGAGGCGCAGATCGAGGCGGTGCTGTCGGATCTGGACATCCGGGCGATGCCCAGTTGGCGCCCGATGCGGTGGGCGCATTGCGGCAGAACTTGATGCCGCACGCCACCGCCCTCACCCCTGGCCTGCCCGAGGCGGCGGCGCTGCTGGACGGCCCGGTGGCGCGCACGCGCGAGGACATGAGAGAACAGGGCATGGCGCTCTGCGGCATGGGGACGCGATCGATGCTGACGACATCCACCGAACCCCGCCACAGGACGCGCAACACCTACGGCACCGGCTGCACGCTTTCGTCGGCCATTGCCGCCGGGCTTGCGCTTGGGCTGCCGCTCGAACTGGCGACCGAAACGGCGCACAGCTTCGTGCAACAGGCGATTGCGGCAGCGGACGGGCTGCAGGTCGGCTCCGGGCATGGCTCACTGCACCATTTTCACGCGGTCTGGGAATGATGCCGGTGTTCTCGGTCATCGGCGCCGGTGTGGCGGGGCTTTCCGTTGCCAGCGAACTGGCCGCGCGCGGTGCCGATGTGCAGGTCTTTGATCCTGCCGGGCCGCCCGGTCCGCACCACTGTTCCTGGTGGGCGGGGGGCATGTTGGCGCCCTGGTGCGAATATGAAAACGCCGAAGAGCCAGTGCTGAGGCTGGGCCAACAGGCGATTGTCTGGTGGCAACAACGCACCACTGTCCAGCAACGCGGCACGCTGGTCGTGGCGGGGCGGCGTGACTTGCCCGACCTGCGCCGCTTTGCCCGACGCACCGAAGGGTTCCGAGAGGTCGGGACCGACTTCGCGGAACTGGAACCGGACCTGCCCGGCGTTGCGCAGGGGCTATTCTTTGAAGGCGAGGCGCATCTGGATCCGCGCCGGGCGTTGAGTGATCTTTACACCAGCCTGAAAGGGCAGAAGGTCAGGTTCGTTCAGGACAAGGCGCCGGCGGCGCTGGACAACGTGATTGATTGCCGGGGCCTCGCCGCGCGCGACGCTCTGCCCGACCTGCGTGGCGTCAGGGGCGAGATGCTGGTGATCCGCTGCCCCGAGGTGACGCTCACGCGCCCGATCCGTCTGCTGCATCCGCGCATCCCGCTGTATATCGTGCCGCGCGGCGATGGCGTCTACATGCTGGGCGCCACGATGATCGAGAGCGAGGACCGGCGCCGGATCACGGTCCGCTCGATGCTGGAACTGCTCAGCGCGGCCTACGCGCTGAACCCCGCCTTCGGCGAGGCCGAGGTGCTCGAAACCGGCGTCGATTTGCGCCCGGCCTTTCCGGACAACCTGCCCCGGATCCGGCGGCTCGGCGGCAGGATCTTTGCCAATGGCCTTTATCGTCACGGCTACCTGCTTGCGCCCGCGTTGGCGCGCGGGGTGGCCGATCTTGCCCTGCACAACACCCATTCGGAGTTTGTCGATGAAGATCGTGATTAACGGCGAGTCTTGCGAAGTCGTCGCCGGGACACTTGCCGACCTGCTGAAAGAACGCGCCCTTGCCGGGCGGGTGGCGACGGCGGTGAACGAAACATTCGTGCCCGCGGCACAGCGCCCGGCCTGCAAACTGCAAGAGGGCGACCGGGTCGAAATCCTCGCACCGATGCAGGGGGGATGACGATGAAACGCTTTTACGGCACCGAATTGCCCAACCCGCTGATGCTGGGCACCGCGCAATACCCCAGTCCTACCATCCTGGAAGAGGCCTTCCGGGCCAGCGGCGCGGCGGTGGCGACGGTTTCGCTGCGCCGCGAGGGCGCCGGGGGTGCGGGTGACACCTTCTGGAAGATGATCGAGGATCTGGGCGTGCTGGTCCTGCCCAACACGGCGGGCTGCCACACGGTCAAGGAGGCGGTCACCACCGCGCATATGGCGCGCGAAGTCTTTGGCACGCGCTGGATCAAGCTGGAACTGATTGGCCACACGGACAGCCTGCAACCCGACGTGTTCCAGCTTGTCGAGGCGGCGAGGATCCTCACCGGGGACGGTTTCCAGGTCTTTCCCTACACCACCGAGGATCTGATCGTCGCCGAACGCCTGTTGACGGCGGGCTGCGAGGTGCTGATGCCCTGGGGCGCGCCGATCGGTTCAGGGCGCGGGCTGAACAATCCCTACGCGCTACGCGCCATGCGCGCGGAATTTCCCGATGTGCCGCTGGTGGTCGATGCAGGCATCGGCCTGCCCAGTCACGCCGCGCAGGCGATGGAACTGGGTTTTGACGCGGTGCTGCTGAACACCGCCGTCGCACGGGCGGGCGATCCCGTGCTCATGGCGCGCGCGATGATGGGCGCGGTCGAGGCGGGCCGCCTCGCCTACGGCGCCGATCCGATCGACGCCCGCGACATGGCCGAAGCCTCGACCCCGGTGATCGGAAAGGCCTTTCTGGCATGACCCTCGACCGTTTTTACCCGATCTTCGACCATTCCGACTGGCTGCGGCGGATGCTGCCGCTGGGGGTCCGGTTGGTGCAACTGCGTATCAAGGACCAGCCGCGAGACGCCGTTCGCGCGCAGATCGAGGTCTCGCGCGATCTCTGCCGCAAACATGGCGCGGTGCTGGTCGTCAACGACCACTGGCAAGAGGCCATCGCGCTGGGCTGTGACTGGGTGCACCTGGGGCAGGAGGATCTGGACAACGCGGACCTGGCGGCGATCCGGAAGGCCGGGCTGAAACTGGGTGTTTCGACACATGACGATGACGAGTTGGAGCGCGTGATAGGCATGGCCCCGGACTACGTGGCGCTTGGCCCTGTCTATCCCACGATCCTGAAAAAGATGAAGTGGCATCAGCAGGGCCTGCCCCGCGTCACCGACTGGAAGGCCCGAATCGGGGCGACGCCGCTTGTCGCCATCGGCGGCATGTCGGTCGAGCGCGCAAGTGGCGTGTTCGAGGCAGGGGCGGACATTGTCTCTGCCGTCACCGACATCACGTTGAACGCCGATCCCGAAGCGCGGGTGCGGCAGTGGATCGGGGCCACGCGATGAGCCGCTACGCCCGCCAGACCATCCTGCCAGAGGTCGGTGATGTCGGCCAACGACGCTTTGGTGCGGCCCGGGTGCTTGTCATCGGCGCCGGAGGGCTGGGCGCGCCCGTCCTGCCGCTGCTGGCCGGGGCCGGTGTTGGACGGATCACCATCGTCGACGGCGACGTCGTCAGCCTCTCCAACCTGCACCGGCAGACCCTGTTCACCGAGGCCGATTGCGACCGTCCCAAGGCGCAGGTGGCGGCCGAACGCTGCCGCGCGATCAACCCCGGCATCACCGTCGAGGCCCTGCCACAACGGCTGACCCCCGCCAATGCGCCTGCATTGGTCGGTGAGGCCGACCTCGTGCTCGATTGCGCGGACAGCTACGCGGTCAGCTACCTGCTGAGCGATCTGTGCCTGGCCTCCGGACTGCCCTTGATCAGCGCCTCGGCCCTTGGGTTCGGCGGCTATGTCGGGGGTTTCTGCGGGGACGCGCCCTCCTTGCGGGCCCTGTTTCCCGAAGCGCCCGACAGCGGTGCAAGCTGCGCAACCGCCGGGGTGCTGGGCCCCGTGGTCGGCGCCATTGGCGCGATACAGGCGCAGATGGCACTGAACGTTCTGCTGGGCCTGTCGCCTTCGCCACTTGGGCTGATGGTGACCTATGACGGCCTTGGCCTGCGCTCATCAAGTTTTCGTTTTGACGGTACGGCAGAACCGGCGGGCGGTTTTCGTTTCGTCGCCGCCTCGCAGCTGAGCGCCACAGATCACATCGTCGACCTGCGTGCCGATGGCCCGCTTTTGCACCCTCAGGCGATGCGCGGCGCCGCCGCCGACATCATCACACAACCGCCCCGCCCTGCCACCCGCCTTGCGCTGTGCTGTGCCACCGGCCTGCGGGCCTGGCGCGCGGCGGAACAGATTTCCCTAACATGGCCCGGCGAGATCGTTCTCGTCGCGGCCTCCGCCTCGTGAAACATTGGAGGACCAGCACCTGCATCTTGTTGAGTTTCGGGATCGCCTTGAAGTCGAAGCTGTCCACGCTCTTCTTGGCGGGGACTTTGCAGCCTTGATCCGGCGATTGCAGACCCTGTCGCTGCCGACGAAGATCGTATCCACCGCGGTCTTCGCGTCCGTCGCCGGTGAGCTCGAACCAATGGTGCCGCACCGGCAACTCCTTGGACAAATGGCGGACAATTCCCGCTGTCTCAGATGCCCCGGATGCAGGCTCCACCGAAGAAGGCGAACGCCTTGTCGTGTGCGTCAAACACCATCCCCTGCCCGGCAGGGCATTCCGCAAGAATGTCCCGAGAGGGTCCTGAGTCTCACGCGGGTAGGCACGCACGAATAGCATCCGGCTGTGGCAGAGGCGGACGTGCGCCACCTTCACCGTGGTCGTCGCGCCATCGATCACCACGATCTGTTCGTCGGGGAAACGCGCCACTGGCGCCTTTCCTGATCCTCCTTACCTCCAGTCGAACTGTTAAGCCACTCCCGGATCAAAGCTCAGCGGCACAAAGGCGGCGGCAGATGCCTCCTCTTCCTCCTTGGATCAGGAGGCCGCGTATCGCCGGACCGCATCATAACCGCCATCATATCCTCGGGCCCGGAGTTCCTCGAAGATGCGGATGCGGGTCAATCACTCGCGCTTGGGCTTCCGCGCATTCACCGCCAACATCTCGTCGAGCAAATCTTTCCAGGGCCCGATCGTCGCCAACGGCAGAATGGTCCGCTCATAGGTGAGCTCCGTCGCACCGGACCGGATCACCTTGCGCACCGTGTTCCGCGACACCCGCAGCTCACGGCAGATCTGCTTGATCGACTTCTTGTCCTGAAAACGCCCGCCGCATCTTCGCTATCGTCTCCACGACCAACCTCCCACACAAAACTACCCGATGACCTCGGAGGCATCATCCACATCAGTGTAAGGGAGGGTCATTCTTGGATGCCGATTACCCCGCTACGGGGGCGAAATTGCACGCTGGCTCACAAAGACATCAAGTCCGCGAACATGAAGAAGGCGCTAATTGGATCGGAACAAAGGCGAAACACGGAAACCGCGCCGATCCAGGCGATAAACTGACCCAAAGGTGAGGCAAAGTCAGATGGTTGCAAATTCTATGGCGATCCCTGAAGGACTCGAACCCTCAACCTGCTGATTAGAAGTCAGCTGCTCTATCCAGTTGAGCTAAGGGACCGCTGCGCCCGGTTTTGCAGACTTTCCCCGGGCAGGGCAAGCATTCACAACGCCCGGCACATGAAAACGCTCAAAGGGTCCAGCCGATAGTCGCCGAACGGCGGGCACGGCGCGAAGCCCTGCGACAGGTACAGCGCGCGCGCCGCATCGAACGCGGGCTCTGTCCCGGTTTCGAGGCAGGCCCCCCCGGCACCCGCCGCACGGGCCATGTCCAGCATCCCTGACAGCAGAACATGACCCAGTCCGCGCCCGCGCGCGGCTGCGGCCACATGCATGCTCTTGAGCTCCACGACCGGGCCGCGGCCTGCCAGGGACATGGGTGCCGCACTTTCGGCCACCGTCTTGAGCGCGCCGACCGCCAGGATCGTTCCCTCCTCCTCCTCGGACAAGGCAAAGACCCTGGCACCTTCGGCTTGCAAGGCCTCACCCGTCATCACATGACAGCTTTCCTCGGGGCTTTGAGCGCGCATCAGCACATGATGCGCCACCAGGAGCGCCTCGACCTGCGGAGAGAGGCCGGCAACCTCGGCGAGTTTCGGGGACGTCGGACTGGACAAGGGAACCTCGGGCTGTGTCGGGACAATCGGGACCGGCGGGTATGAAAAGACACCTGAACACGGTTTCGCCGCAGCCTAGGCGCAGGCGCCACAAAGCGAAAGCCCTTCGAGACGGTGGGGCCTCTCAGGCTTAATCGCCCGTTAGGTCTTTGCCGAATAAGCTGACCGAAACAGGATCGGATATCGCCACCGTGTCGCTTGATGCCGCCCACGCCCTGACCGAAGATCACGACCTTGCTGCCGACAGCGGGACATTTACGGGCTTGTCGATGTCGGCGGACGGTACCTGGCCATCGACGCCCTGAAAATCCGCGAAGCCGTACCTTTTCCCGACAGCATCAGCCCTCTTGCCGTCAACCTTCCCGGCCTTCTGGGGGCGATGATCCTGCGCGAAGACACCATGCCACTGGTCGATTGCGCCGCCCTCCTGGGCTTGTCGACAGAGGTGCCATTGTCGGAACGGGTGGTGATCATCGTGATCGACGCCGACCGCAAGCGGCTGTTGGGCCTCGTGGTGAATGCGCTACAGGGCATGATTTCACAGGACCGCTCCCGGTGCGCGGAAATGGGCATCGTCGGTCATGGACCCATGCTGGCCGGGGCGCAAAGCTTTGTCCGTGACGGGGCCGTTGTCAGCATCCTCGATCCCCCGCTGCTGTTCGACCAGCCCAGCCTGCCCTTCGCCGTTCAACAGGATTGCTCCCGTGCCCGGCACGAGACGGGGGCCAGCGGGCAATCGGGCTACCTGCTCTGTGGCTATCAGGACTTTGGCCAGGCCTTTCCGCTGAGCGACATTCACGCGACCATCCCGATGGTTCCGCTGCAGGACAGCCCGCTGGCGCATGGCCCCTGCGACGGGGTGATCCACCATCACGGGACCGACATACCGATCCTCGACAGCCTGCAACTCTTTGGTCTCGGCGGCAACTTCTCACGTCCGGAAAGCTCGGCGTCTGTCGCCCTGCGCGCGCCCGGCGGCGGCCTTGTCGCGTTCGAGATCGACCGTTTTTTCGACATCGTGCACCCTCGGACAGAGGACCTGCTTGATGTGCCCCGGGTCATCTCGGGACGCAGCGACCTGTTTTCGGGAATACACATGGACGAGACTGGCAAGCATTACCTCGTCATCGACGGCCCACGCCTCTTGCGTGAGGAGGTCGTCGTGCAATTGGCCAGCACTACGGTCAACGACACGCCGGACACGCCGTATGACGCCGCCCCGGATACGGCGGGCCTGTTGCGCCCTACCTGCTATGCCGCTCGGCGGGGAACCAGATCGGCTGTCACCTGACCGACATCGTCGAGATCCTGCGCCTTCCCGGCGATCTCTTGCGCGGAGAGGCGCGCCACGACGGCTACCTGGGAACGCTCAGCCATCGCGCCCAGGTCATCCCGGTCTTTTCCATCGCCAGCCTGCTGGGAACGACGACGAGGATCGAGGAAGGCATTGCCTGCGTCCTGCTCTTTCGCGAGGGGCGGCAATTGTTCGGCGCCGTAGTCGACGCTCTTGAAGAGGTGGCGCGCTGCCAGCCCTTCGGCCCGCCAGAGGAAAAGATGCTGCGCCGCCCCGAAACGGGCGCCTTTGTCCCGCTCTTCGATCTGCAAACGGAAATAGCAATCACCGCGCTGGACACGGGGATCGCGCTGCCCTGAGCCGCCGCGCCCGGGCCGAATAGCGTCTCAGGATACCTCTGCCACCGCGCGTTCCGCCATGCACAAGACAGCCTCGCGCGTGGACGCCACGGCAATGAACCGCGCGTTGTGGCAGAACCGGGCGCCCGCAACGCCACAAGCCGCTTCCAGAGCCGCGTCGGTCAGACCGGCCCAGGCCTCGGGCAGGTCGGCACGGCTTTCGAAGGTGTCCCCGCTTTTTCGGATCGTGGTCAGCGCCCAGTCATTGTCGCGCGGATGGATGACGAACAAGAGATGATCCGCGCCGGATTTCTCGATTGCCGCGCGAAAGGGCATGCCCATCGGCAGCTCGAGGATGCGAGAAGTCCCCGCGCTTTCGATGGCGGCGAGGACGATGGCCTGGGCACGCCGCTTGGCGGCCTTGCCTCGGACGGCCGCCTCGACAAAGGTCCGCGCCACATCGAGTGCCCGGAGAAAGGCCCGATCATCCAGGTCCGGACCACGCTCATCGAAGGTAGGCTTCAGGGTTTCCAGCAGGACCGGCAAAGTCATTCCCGCCAGCGGCCCCGCCACCGAAGGTTCCAGCGCACCGTTGTCCATCAGGTCGATCGGTAGGACAAAGCTCTGGTCGAACGCACGGTGGAGGCTCTCGACATCGGCCTCCGGCACTTCGAGTGCCCGTAGGTAGTCATGACCGAAATGCTTCCAGATCAGCCCGAAAGAGCTATAGGGCTGGCCGTCCTCGCGCAGCGGATTCGGCCTCTGGTGGTGGTCGAAGATGCCTTTGGCCGGATCATAGGCGCGGCCCACATCGTAAACGATCCTGTCCGCCCCCGGTGAGATCCATTCTGGATCACGTGACCGGATCAGCTTGGCCGCCGGAAAGAGGCGGGTCAGAACGACCGAGGACAAAAGCTCATCCGCGTGGAATCCGCCGGAATGGGTGACAAGATGCGTGATGCTCAATTCCACGACCTCCGGTCGGGTGGGAAACGAAAGGGGCGACCGTTCGGGCCGCCCGCTGTATCGTCACATCGCCATTTCGGACCAGCGTTCCCCGAGGTTCGCAGCATGCGGTATTTCACGGCCCCACGCGCGCCTGGTAAACCGCTTCAATGGGTCCAGGCAGATCGCCGGTCGACGGCGAAATTTTCGGCGTAGCCACGCGGACGGATGTTGGGTTTGCGCTTCTTCGGTTCGAACACCTGGGCGTCGATGCCATGTTCGCGGGCATAGGCCACCGCCGCGTCCTTGCTGTCAAAGCGCAGGCGCACCTGGGACTGCGTATCCTGGGACGAGGTCCAGCCCATCAGCGGATCGACGGACCGGGGAGAATCCGGCGCAAAGTCAAGAACCCAGGTCCGGGTCTTGGCCTGGCCCGAGGACATGGCCGTCTTGGCCGGCTGATAAATGCGTGCCCGCATGGCGCACCTCCTGTCGTTCGACATCTTTCTGCGTGATATGCGGTGATGACACAAGGTCTGCAAGCGCGCCCATTGTCACATTTTTCCGGGATGGGACAAGCAGGCAATGACCTGGACAGGGACGCGGGGAGCGAGGGGTGGATGGGTGCGGACCCGACCGAACCAAAAGCTCTGCTTGCCATACGAAAAGGTACATTTCGACTGCCCGTTAACGCAATGCTGATCTTTGACCATTGGGCACCGGGAACGGCCCGCAAGGACGGCGCAGCGGGGCAAAACGTTGAAACCATTGCGGCCTTGCCGTCGCTGACACCCTTGAAATTTCCGTGATCCCGGCACCTCACAGGCGTCAGGACAGCAGCCAGTCGACGAGTTCCTCGAGATCGTAGGACACCATCAGGTTGTCCTGATCCTCGAAATTATAGCCACTGGCGGTGCCTTGGAACATCCGGAGGGTTCCGAAACCGGTCTCGCTGTCCACCAGATAACCCCGGCGCACACCGGACCTCTCGGGGAAGCGGGGCATGATGAAGGCGTGGGACCGGAATTCCGATCCCGAGTAATGCGAGAAATCATGCCCCCGGAAATCCCAGAGCGTGGGCAAGCCTGGACCAAAGCGCGGATCCTCGACAAGGCAATTCATGGCCTCGGCCACCTCGTCGCGGTTCATGTAGCCGGTCGGTTGCCCGCGCAACAGCCTCCGGCCATCGCCGAACCGCCAGACCATCAGGATCACCGATCCTTCGGCCCCGGCGACCTCGACGGTGGCCTCTGTCCTGCAGTCGGGCAACCCACCCATATCCGGTTCCCTTTTTCACGCACCCGGCCCCTCGGAGGTGGCCCGCCCTTCCATCTGAGAATAGACAACTCTCCCAAGGGTTGAAAGAACTTCCCTCCGACCCGGCGCGCCTTACCCCGCATCCGCCGGACTTGTTGCAGCCGGCACGTGGATTCGCAAGAGACTGGAACGGCTTGATTTTCCGAAACGCCGCACCTTTGATCGGCATCCTTGGCGCATCCCGCGCCGCCTGTTTGCGCCATCGTGGCACCCGCCCTGTCACGGGCAAAGCGGACCGTGACACCGATCCTGTTCCGGTCCTCCCCTTGCCGCCCCCTGCCCGGCACGACATATTCCGCAGGGAACGGAGCCTCCCCATGCATAACAATTCCCCCGAACAGATGCCCGCGCTGCTGCATGCGCCCGCCCCCGATGTCCGCGAGCGAGAAAAGCTCGAAGGGGGCAAGCGGTTCGTCATGCAGACCGAGTTCGCCCCGGCCGGCGACCAGCCCACCGCGATCGCCGAGCTTTCTGGCGGCGTAAATGCCGGTGAGCGTGACCAGGTCCTGCTGGGCGCCACCGGCACGGGCAAGACCTTCACGATGGCCAAGGTCATCGAGGAAACCCAGCGACCCGCGATCATCCTTGCCCCGAACAAGACGTTGGCCGCGCAATTGTACGGCGAATTCAAGGGCTTCTTCCCCGACAACGCGGTGGAATACTTCGTCAGTTACTACGACTACTACCAGCCAGAGGCCTACGTCCCGCGCAGCGACACCTATATCGAGAAGGAATCGCAGATCAACGAACAGATCGACCGGATGCGCCACTCGGCCACCCGGGCGCTTCTGGAACGGGATGACGTGATCATCGTGGCCTCGGTCTCTTGTATTTACGGTATCGGTTCGGTCGAAACCTATGGCGCCATGACGCAGGACCTGCATTCGGGCCGCGAATACGAGATGCGCAAGGTCATGGCCGACCTTGTCGCCCAGCAATACCGCCGCAACGACCAGGCCTTCCAGCGCGGCTCTTTCCGCGTGCGGGGCGATTCCCTCGAAATCTGGCCCGCCCACCTCGAGGACCGGGCCTGGAAACTGTCCTTTTTCGGGGAAGAGCTGGAAAACATCACCGAGTTCGACCCGCTGACAGGCACGAAGACGGATACCTTCGACCGCATCCGCATCTACGCCAACAGCCACTACGTCACGCCGCGCCCGACGATGAACCAAGCCATCATCGGCATCAAGAAAGAGCTGCGCCAGCGGCTGGATCAACTTGTCGGCGAAGGCAAGCTGCTGGAGGCGCAACGGCTGGAACAGCGCACCAATTTCGACCTGGAAATGCTGGAGGCGACCGGCGTCTGCAACGGGATCGAGAACTATTCAAGATACCTGACGGGCCGCGCGCCGGGCGAACCGCCTCCCACGCTGTTCGAATTCATCCCCGACAATGCCATCGTCTTCGCCGACGAATCCCACGTCTCCGTCCCCCAGATCGGCGGCATGTACCGGGGCGACTACCGGCGCAAGTTCACACTGGCCGAACACGGTTTCCGCCTGCCCTCCTGCATGGACAACCGCCCGCTGAAGTTCGAGGAATGGGACGCCATGCGGCCGCAATCGGTCTTTGTCTCGGCCACCCCCGCAGCATGGGAGATGGAGCAGACCGGCGGCGTCTTCACTGAACAGGTCATCCGCCCCACCGGCCTGCTCGACCCGCAGGTCGAGATCCGCCCGGTCGAGATGCAGGTGGACGACCTCCTCGACGAGGTGCGCCGCGTCACTGCCGCAGGCTACCGCACGCTGGCCACCACTCTGACCAAGCGCATGGCCGAGGACCTGACCGAATACATGCATGAACAGGGCATCAAGGTCCGCTACATGCACTCGGACATCGACACGATCGAACGGATCGAGATCCTGCGGGACCTGCGTCTTGGCGCCTTCGACGTGCTGGTGGGCATCAACCTGCTGCGCGAGGGGCTGGACATTCCCGAATGCGGGCTGGTCGCGATCCTCGATGCGGACAAGGAGGGGTTCCTGCGTTCCGAAACCTCGCTGATCCAGACCATCGGGCGCGCAGCCCGGAACGCCGATGGCCGCGTCATCATGTACGCCGACCGCATCACCGGCAGCATGGAACGCGCCCTGGCCGAGACCAACCGCCGCCGCGAGAAACAGATCGCCTACAATGAGGAACACGGGATCACCCCCGCGACGGTCAAGAAGAACGTCGAGGACATTCTGGCCGGTCTCTACCAAGGCGACGTGGACATGAACCGCGTGACCGCCACCATCGACCCGGCCCGTCAGGGCGCCAACCTTCAAGCGGTGCTGGACGGTCTGCGCACCGACATGCGCAAGGCCGCCGAGAACCTGGAGTTCGAGGAGGCCGCGCGGCTGCGGGACGAGATCAAGCGGCTGGAGGCGGTCGATCTGGCCGTCCACGACGACCCGCTGGCGCGTCAGCAGGCGGTGGAGAAGGCGTCAGAGGCGGCGGTCAAGAGCAAGGGCCGGTCCACGGCTGGGAAGCCAGGGCAGCGTGGGGGGAATGTGAAGAGGCGGAAACGCTAAATTGCGCGGTTTGAAACGTATTGACGAGCGTGAGTATGCTCACGTGTTCGATACATTAGGATTCCCTTTTTCCGCTTCAACAAGACCCTACCAAAGGGCGCTTGATAATTTTGAGACGACCGAAAACATCTACTCCAAAGAATGTTGACCTTGACGTCGGCATTGAGAGTCTTTCATGCTGCTGAAAGGTGTTGAGAAATACACATCGCGCCTAGGCAGCACCTTAGGCTTTGCGTTTCCGGCTCATGCGGTCTGGGATATTCAAGCGTCAACGCGCGCGACGAACCTTAACTCAATCCATCAAGACAGCGCAGTTTCTAGTTCCGTCCAACGTAGAGCCGAAAATTAGCAGTGGTCACATTATGTCTGAATCCTTTGAAAAATTCAAAAAAGATCTAACTGCAGCGTCACCCGCACCATATTGTGAGACGTTGGAGTACAAGAAGTTTATGGATGTCTTTTTTTTGGCAGCAATGGCAGTGACAGTTGCCGTTTCGTATTCTCTATACGTCACTCCCATACCTCGCACGCCTGGGGCTGAGGATCTTGTTTTGCGACTCCTTCCTGCGCTGGAATCAAGAGTGAGTTTTCTTGGTTTGGTGGATGAAAAATCCAAAATATCGTATTTGGCGACCGTTCTTTCCTGCCTTTTTATCTGCCCGATTCTTTTTCTCCTCCAGGGCATCGCATATTGGAAGACAGTTATTTCCAAGGGAGTGTGCGTTCGTGTTTCAAAAATGAGCGCCGTCCTGGTTGGTATCGGTACGGTGTGGATAATTTTTCTTATATATGGCGGGTTCATTTTTGTTCCCCATTCATTCCATCCCGGAAGACCGGGGATGTCTGGCGTGCTTTTTTGGCCGGTGTTTCCTTTGCTTGGGGGAAGTTCTGCTGCCCTCGTTGCGAATTTTTTCTTTGCGAACTTCGTTTGGGCTCTGAAGGCCATTTTCCAACCTGGTGAAGGTTAGTGGGGGAGCAGGCGTAGGACGTGCGCAAACACGCATCCTACGCTTGCCCCCCCACAAGACCCCGTCCCGAGCCCGCACAGGGACCTCATGACCACCAACAAAAAAACGCGGCCCCGACCGGGACCGCGCCACATCACACCAAAGCCAATAAGCTTCAGACGAGTTCCAGGTTCACTGCGCTCTCGCGGCCGTCACGGCCGGATTCGAGGTCGTAGGTCACTTTCTGGTTGTCGGCGAGGCCGGTCAGGCCCGAACGCTCGACTGCAGAGATGTGCACGAACACGTCCTTGCCGCCTGCATCCGGCTGAATGAAGCCGAAGCCTTTGGT
>NZ_JARAMO010000170.1:0-2399 GCF_028807275.1 Mameliella sp. AT18 | reverse complement strand
TGTAAGCGGTGTGCCGCCCCCACACTTACGGCCTGACGTTTGATCTGCGATTCAAAGGTTTCTTTGGTTTGTGGGGAGTTTCTCGATGGGAGCTACAAGCGAGTTTCTGGCAATGGTGCCTCGCCGTGCGGACGGTAAGCGGAATTGGCCGCCTGAGTTGAAGGCGCGGATTGTTGCCGAGACGTTGATTGAAGGGGAGACGGTCAAGGCTGTGGCGCAGCGATATGAGTTGATCCCGAGCACCGTGTCGGATTGGCGGCGGATGGCGCGTCAGGGCAAGCTGGTTTTGCCCAATTTGGATGGCATGGACTTTGTGCCGGTCGAGATTGAAGCGCCCGTAGCACAGCCTGTGCCCACCACCTCGTCCGGTACGATTGATGTGATCACGGGCGATGTTGCCGTTCGTCTTGATGCTGCGACGCCCGCGATGCGGATTGCTGAGATCGCGAAGGCCCTGTCCCCGTGATCACGCCATCCCATAAGGTCCGGATCTTTGTGGCCAGCGATCCGGTGGACTTTCGTAAAGGCCACGACGGGCTGGCAGCTTTGGTGCAGAGCCAGCTACGTCAGAAGCCATTTGATGGGTCGGTCTATGTCTTCCGGGCCAAGCGGGCGGATCGGCTGAAACTGATCTACTGGGACGGCAGCGGACTGGTGATGGCGTACAAACGGCTTGAGGATAACAGCTTCACTTGGCCTGCGATCAGGAACGGGGTGATGCGCCTGGAACCGGCCCAGTTTGAGGCGCTGTTTGCGGGTCTGGATTGGCGGCGTGTGCAGCCCTTGGAGGTGACAGCTCCCTCTGCGACGGAGTGACTCACAGGGGCGTTTGCGCGGGTCATTCCGCCCTTGTTTTGCTATGGGAACAGGCATGAGCGTGCCTGACAAATTGCCTGATGACATTGCTGAACTGAAGGCAATCATCCGTGCGCAACAGGATCAGAATGCGCGGCTTGAAGCCTTGGTCGCCTCCTTCAAGAAGGCGCTGTTTGGGTCCAAATCCGAGAAGATTGACCCCGCCCAATATGAGTTGGAGCTTGAGGATATCGAGACCGCCATCGCGCAGGTGGAAGCCGAAATTGACGCCGACGCGCGCACCGTGCCCGTTCGGCCACCAAAGCCGCGCCAAACGAACCGTGGATCACTGCCCAAGCATCTGGAACGGGTTGAGGTGGTTATCGAACCTGACCTCTCCTGTGCCTGCGGGGCAGAACGTCATGTCATCGGCGAGGATGTGAGCGAACGGCTGGATATCATCCCGGCCCAGTTCCGCGTGATCGTCACCCGCCGCCCCAAATATGCCTGCCGGTCCTGTGAGAGTGGGATTACCCAGGCTCCGGTACCCGCCCACATCATCGCTGGCGGCATGCCAACCGAGGCCACGCTGGCCCATGTTTTGGTCTCCAAATATGCCGATCACCTGCCGCTCTATCGACAAGCCCAGATTTACAGCCGTCAGGGGATCGATCTTGATCGCTCGACCCTGGCCGCTTGGGTCGGCAAATCGGCGTTCGAATTGACCCCGGTTTATGATGCGCTGATGGCCGATCTGAAGCGCTCAACCAAGCTCTTCATGGACGAAACGCCCGCGCCGGTCCTGGCACCGGGGCGCAAACGCACCAAAACCGGGTACTTCTGGGCCCTTGCCCGTGATGACAGGCCATGGGGCGGTGATGATCCGCCCGGTGTGGCCTTTACCTACGCGCCCGGTCGGTCTGGCCAGCACGCGGACAAAATCTTGAAGGGCTTCAGCGGCATCCTGCAGGTGGATGGCTATGCTGGCTATAACCGTCTGCTCAAACGCCCCACGCAGGACGTGACACTGGCCTATTGCTGGGCCCATGCCCGCCGCAAACTGCATGATGTCGCCCAATCCGGCGCGGCCCCAATCGCGCAGGAAGGCTTGGCGCAAATCCAGGCACTCTATCGCATCGAAAAAGACCTGCGTGGCCTGTCTGACAACCAACGGCTCGCTGCACGGAAAGAGCGCTCAAAACCCATCATCGACGCCTTCCAGCTTTGGCTGGCCCAAAGCCGTGCCCGCGTCTCAGCCAAATCGCCAACCGGAGAGGCTTTGAAATACATCGCCAAATACTGGGACGGGCTAATCCTGTTCCTTGATGATGGTCGCATTGAACTGGATTCAAACCCCGTCGAGCGGACGATCCGCCCCATCGCCCTGAACCGCAAAAATACTCTCTTCGCCGGGCATGATGCTGGCGCGCAAAACTGGGCCATCATCGCCTCCCTGATCGAGACCTGCAAACTCAACGGGATCGAGCCACACGCCTATCTGTCAGGCGTACTGACAGCCATTGCCGCAGGCCACAGACAAACAGGCATCAACGAGTTGCTGCCCTGGAACTACGCCAAGACCGTGTGACCAGCGCACCGCTTAC
>NZ_JARAMO010000169.1:0-5300 GCF_028807275.1 Mameliella sp. AT18 | reverse complement strand
CCAACCAGGCGCCGCAGTCGCTGCTGTCGCTGTTCCAGGGCTGACCCGCCCCTGAGGTTTTTCGGTGCCGCAATGGCTTTGCTCTCGAAGGGGCGGCGCATCTGCGCCGCCCCTTTGCCGTTTTCGGATGAGCGCAAAAGGTTGCCCAATTTTTGGGCGTCATGCCGGGTCGGCGGGCATCCGGGGGCGCCCGCGCTTGCCCCGCGCGGCGCCAGTGGTGAAAAGACCTCATGTCGGATCGGATCACCATCGTCGTCGTCGAGGAAGACCGCGAGCGCGCGATCTCGATCGTCGATGCGCTGCGCGCCTCGGGCCCTTATGACGTGCATGTCATAGGCAATGCGTCCAGCCTGGCGCGCCGGATCGGCGCTCTGGCCCCCGATGTCGTGCTGATCGACATCGACAACCCGACCCGTGACATGCTTGAGGAACTGACGTTGGCCTCCGGCCCGCTGGAACGTCCTGTTGCCATGTTCGTCTCGGGTGCCGCAAGCGGTCTGGCGCGAGAGGCGGTCGAGGCGGGCCTGTCGGCCTATGTCGTCGACGGGATGCAGCCGGATCGGCTCAAACCTGTGCTGGACGCGGCCATCGCCCGGTTCCAGATGATGCGCCAGATGCGCCGGGAACTGGCCGAGACCCGCCGTGCGCTGGAGGAACGCAAGGTTATCGACCGCGCAAAGGGTCTGCTGATGAAGGCGCGCGGCATCGAAGAGGAAGAGGCCTATGCCCTGTTGCGCAAGGCCGCGATGGACCAGGGGCGCCGCGTGGCCGACGTGGCCGAGGCTCTGGTCACGGCATCGGGGCTCTTGTCATGAAGATGGTCAGGCTGCCCACGGCATTTGTGCCGCTGGTTGACGCGGCACCACTGATCGTGGCCGAGGAGATGGGGTTTGCCCGTGAAGAAGGAATCGCGCTGGATCTGATCGCGGCGCCCTCGTGGTCGTCGGTGCGCGACATGCTGGCCTTTGGCCGCGTGGATGCGGCGCAGTTGCTGTCCCCTGTGCCCGTCGCGATGGCTCTGGGGCTGGGCGGGGTGACACAGCCGGTGTCGGCGGTCTCAGTCCTGTCGGTCAATGGCAACGTGATCGGCGTCAGCCGCGCACTGGAGGACCGGCTGCGCGCCTCGGGATACGGGTTCGATTTCCATGATGCGGCAGGCGCGGCCCGCGCCCTTGTCGCCGTTGCGGATCGGCCGCTTGTCTTCGGCGTGCCTTTCCCTTTCTCCATGCACGTCGAACTGCTGCACTACTGGCTGGAGTCCTCCGGCCTCGCCGAAAAGGGGTTTGAGGTGCGCACCGTGCCGCCGCCGCTCATGGTGCGCGCCCTCGCCGAGGGGGACGTGGATGCCTTTTGCGTGGGCGAGCCCTGGGGGTCAGCAGCGGTCGAGGCCGGGGCCGGGGCGCTCTTGCTGCCGGGCAAGGCGGTCTGGTCCTTTGCGCCGGAAAAGGTGCTGGCCGTGCGCACCGACTGGGCCGAGACAGAACCTCACCTGCTGGGCAAGCTGATGCGCGCGGTCTGGCGGGCGGGGCGCTGGCTGGATGCGCCGGGGCACCGCACCTCGGCGGCAGAGATCCTGGCTCAGAAACCCTATCTCGACCTGCCGTCCGAGGTGGTCGATCGCGCCCTTTCCGGGCGGCTGACGATTTCGAGCCATGCCGAACAGCGCCTTGTCGATGGTTTCGTCGCCTTCCACGAAGGGGCTGCGAATTTTCCCTGGCGCAGCCAAGCCAAGTGGATCGCGCATCGGCTTGCCGGGCGCCTGGGGCTGGACGAGGCCCAGGCGCGCGCGCGGGCGGCAGAGGTCTTTCGCAGCGATATCTACCGCGCACAGATGGCTTCCACGGGGGCCGATCTGCCCGGTGCGTCCGAGAAACTCGAAGGCGCGATTCGCGAGGAAACCGCCGTCGCCTCGCGGAAAGGTGGTCTGCTGCTGCCGCCAGATGCGTTCTTTGATGGGCGCGTTTTTGACCCTGACCGCATATGATGCACAATTATGCGGCAGTGCAGCGTGCCAGTTCGGGTGATTTCCGAATCTGGCGCCGCAGTGCAGCAGAAAAACGTTGCCGCGCCCCAGATCGCTGACGCAGGATAAACCCATCGACGTGCAATGGCGTACGTCGCGCGAAATACCTCCCATAGACCGGGATCATCCGAGCAACGCCGCTCACTCTTTGTCTGTCACCGGACAAAGCGTGTTTGCGGCTTTTTGTCTTGCCCGGCGTTTCGTGAAGGACCCGGGCCCCTGGAAAAGGAACCGACCTCATGAAGTCTTTCCTCCTCGGCCTCGCGGCCACCACCGCCCTTGTCAGCCCCGCGCTGGCGCAGATGCTCGAGCTTGAAAAGGACGAGCTGACCTTCGGCTTCATCAAGCTGACCGACATGGCGCCGCTCGCCGTGGCCTATGAACAGGGCTATTTCCTCGACGAGGGCCTCTTCGTCACGCTGGAGGCGCAGGCCAACTGGAAGGTGCTGCTGGACGGCGTGATCGGCGGGCAACTGGATGGTGCGCACATGCTGGCCGGTCAGCCGTTGGCGGCGACCATCGGCTTCGGCACCGAGGCGCATATCATCACCCCCTTCTCGATGGACCTGAACGGTAACGGCATCACCGTCTCGAACGAGATCTGGGACCAGATGAAGCCGAACATTCCGCATGAAGACGGCAAGCCCGTCCACCCGATCTCGGCCGAGGCGCTGGCGCCGGTGGTCGAAAAGTACAAGGCTGAAGGCAAGCCCTTCAACATGGGCATGGTCTTCCCGGTTTCGACACACAACTACGAGCTGCGCTACTGGCTGGCTGCGGGCGGCCTGCACCCTGGCTACTACAGCCCCGAAAACATCACCGGCCAGATCGGCGCTGACGTCCTGCTGTCAGTGACGCCGCCACCGCAGATGCCTGCCACGTTGGAGGCCGGCACAATCTACGGTTACTGCGTGGGCGAGCCCTGGAACCAGCAGGCGGTGTTCAAGGGCATCGGCGTGCCGGTCATCACCGACTACGAGCTGTGGAAGAACAACCCCGAAAAGGTATTCGGCATCACCGCCGAGTTTGCCGAGGAATACCCCAACACCACGCTGGCCGTGACCAAGGCGCTGATCCGTGCCGCCATGTGGCTGGACGAGAACGACAACGCCAACCGTCCCGACGCGGTCGAGATCCTGTCGCGGCCCGAATACGTCGGCGCCGATTATGACGTGATCGCCAACTCGATGACCGGCACCTTCGAATACGAGAAGGGCGACAAGCGCGACGTTCCGGACTTCAACGTCTTTTTCCGCTACAACGCCACCTATCCCTTCTACTCGGACGCGGTCTGGTACCTGACCCAGATGCGCCGCTGGGGCCAGATCGCCGAAGCGAAGCCGGACAGCTGGTACGACGAGGTCGCGCGGTCGGTCTATCGTCCGGACATCTACCTGGAAGCCGCGCGCATTCTGGTCGACGAGGGGCTGGCGAACGAGGCGGATTTTCCCTGGGACAGCGATGGTTACAAGGCGCCGACCCCGGCCTCCGACATCATTGACGGCATCCCCTACGATGGCCGCACGCCCAATGCCTATCTCGACAGCCTGCCCATCGGTCTGAAGGCCGATCAGACCGTCGTCGGAACCGAGGTCAAGGGCTGACGCCCGGGCTTTGGACCTAGCCCGGGGCGCGTCTTTCACTCCCTGTTACGCGCGCTCCGGGCGCAGACCCCCACTCCCTCCCTCCGATCGAGGACCGCAAGACATGACCACCGTCGACCCGAATTTCTCCGACAGCGCCGCCAGAGAGGCCCGGCGCGCCCGCCTCTTCACCCGCATCAACGCCGCCGACAAATGGTTCCAGGTGCTGGGGCTGAGCTGGGTCACGCCCGCGCTCAAGGCCGCCGCAGGCGACAACCCAAGGGCGCAATTGAAGGACCTTTGGCGCCTTCTGGGTGTCCCCTTGCTGGCCATAGCCGGGTTCCTGCTGCTCTGGGGCACGCTGGCGCCGCAGGTACAGACCTCGCTGGGCGCCGTGCCCGGCCCGGCCGCGGTCTGGGAGGAGGCGGTGAACCTGCACGCCGATGCCGGGGCCAAGGCCGCCAAGCGCGAAAAGTTCGAGGCGATGGTGGCCAAGCGCAACCAGAAGTTCATCGACGCAGGCCAGCCGGAAAAGGTCAAGGACATCGCCTATACCGGCGCGCCCAGCTACTACGAACAGATCTGGACCTCGATCAAGACGGTCTTTTTCGGCTTTTTCGTCGGCACGGTCGTGGCCATTCCGCTGGGCATCATGGCGGGGCTTTCGCCCACCGCAAATGCCGCGCTGAACCCGCTGATCCAGATCTTCAAACCGGTCTCTCCGCTGGCTTGGCTGCCCATCGTCACGATGATCGTCTCGGCGGTCTACGTCACGAATGACGGGCTCTTTGCCAAATCCTTCCTGATCTCGGCGATTACCGTCACACTCTGTTCGATCTGGCCGACGATCATCAACACCGCGCTGGGCGTGGCCTCGATCGACAAGGACCTGGTGAACGTCTCCAAGGTCCTGAAGATGAACACATACACCAAGATTACCAAGCTGGTGCTGCCCTCGGCGCTGCCGCTGATCTTCACCGGACTGCGGCTAAGCCTCGGCGTCGGCTGGATGGTCCTGATCGCGGCAGAGATGCTGGCGCAGAACCCCGGCCTGGGCAAATTCGTCTGGGATGAGTTCCAGAACGGGTCCAGCCAGTCGCTGGCCAAGATCATGGTCGCCGTCTTCACCATCGGCATCATCGGCTTCCTGCTGGATCGCGTGATGTTCGCCCTGCAGTCCCTCTTCACCTTCTCGAACCAGCGGTGAGCGACATGGCAGTGATCGATTTCAACAATGTCTCCAAGAGTTTCGGCGAGGGCACCCATGTCACGCCGGTGCTCAAGGACATCGACCTCAAGGTGCAGGACGGCGAGTTCCTGGTGATCCTGGGTTTTTCCGGCACCGGCAAGACCACGCTGATCAACCTGATGGCCGGGCTGGAAATGCCCACGCAGGGCAGCGTTTCCTTTCAGGGCAAACCCATCAAGGGACCGGGCCGTGAACGCGGGGTGATCTTTCAGAACTACTCGCTGATGCCCTGGCTGACGGTCGAAGGCAATGTACGGCTGGCGGTGGACACGGTTTTCCCGGGAATGCCGCGTGCCGAAAAGGCCGCCAAGGTTGCCCACTACGTCCAGATGGTCGGCCTCAGCCATGCCGCGACGCGCCGCCCGGCAGAACTGTCGGGGGGCATGCGCCAGCGGGTGAACGTGGCCCGCGCGCTGGCCATGTCGCCCGAGGTGCTGCTGCTGGA
>NZ_JARAMO010000168.1:0-13113 GCF_028807275.1 Mameliella sp. AT18 | reverse complement strand
GACCTGCACGGCAAGGAGGCGGCGCTGCTGTTCACCTCTGCCTATATCGCCAATGACGCGACGCTGAGCACGCTGCCCAAGCTGTTCCCGGGCCTGATCATCTACTCGGATGAGTTGAACCACGCCTCGATGATCGAGGGCGTGCGCCGCAACGGCGGGGCCAAGCGCATCTTCAAGCACAACGACCTGGACGATCTGCGTGCCAAGCTGGAGGCCGACGATCCCGCCGCGCCCAAGCTGATCGCCTTCGAATCGATCTACTCGATGGACGGCGATTTCGGCCCGATCGAGGCGATCTGCGACCTGGCGGATGAATTCGGCGCGCTGACCTACATCGACGAGGTCCACGCGGTCGGCATGTACGGCCCGCGCGGGGCAGGGGTGGCGGAACGCGACCGCCTGATGCACCGCATCGACATCATCAACGGAACCCTGGCCAAGGCCTATGGTGTAATGGGGGGCTATATCGCCGCCTCGGCAAAAATGTGTGACGCCGTGCGGTCTTATGCACCGGGGTTCATCTTTACGACTTCCTTGCCGCCCGCGGTCGCCGCCGGTGCTGCCGCCTCGGTCCGTCATCTCAAGACCGACCAGGAGCTGCGCGACAGGCACCAGACCCAGGCAAAGATCCTCAAGACCCGGCTCAAGGGCATGGGCCTGCCGATCATCGACCACGGCAGCCATATCGTGCCTGTGATTGTCGGCGATCCTGTCCATACCAAGCAGCTGAGCGACATGCTGCTTGAGGGCTATGGCATCTACGTGCAGCCGATTAACTTCCCGACCGTTCCGCGCGGCACCGAACGTCTGCGGTTCACCCCCTCGCCGGTGCACGGCCCCGACGAGATGGATCGTCTGGTGCGCGCGATGGACGAATTGTGGAGTCATTGTGCGCTAAATCGCGCTGAACTCGCCGGCTAAACCCCGCCAATACCTGTCAAATGGCTTGAGATGTGTTAGCCTTACCGTAATAACCGGGTTGCGCGAATCGTGCAGCCTGGACCGGGCAGGCACATAATTGATGGGTAGAATGGGGCAGTCTCGCAATGATCGGGCGCAAATCCCAGCACCGTGACGACAACGGCGACGACACGTCGCCGCAGAGCTTTGACGATTACACCCTGAAACTGGGTGACGTCATGCGCGGTGAACGGGCGACAATGGGCAAGTCGCTGCTGGATGTGCAGCGAGAGCTGCGCATCAAGGCAAGCTACATCGCCGCAATCGAAAATTGCGATCCGTCCGCCTTTGACACGCCGGGGTTCATCGCTGGCTACGTCCGATCCTATGCCCGCTACCTGGGGATGGACCCGGATGAGGCATTCGCGCATTTCTGCGCGGAAAGCGGCTTTTCCGTTGCGCACGGCATGTCGCAAGAGGCCTCTGTCATCCGCAAACCCAAGAACGACGAGGCGCGCGCGCGCAACCGCGATTCCATCGCGGAACCGCGCATGCCCTTTGCCCCGGCCAATGACAGCCTCCTGTCACGGGTCGAACCCGGCGCGCTGGGATCGTCTCTGGTGCTGTTGGCCCTGATCGGGGGCATCGGTTACGGCGGCTACCGCGTGTTGCAAGAGGTGCAGCGCGTGCAGGTCACGCCGGTCGATCAGACCCCCATTGTGTTGAGCGAGTTGGACCCGCTGCAGGCCGCCATCGCGCCCAGTGCGCGCGACGAAGGCGATGAAACCACGCAGGCCGGGGTCTTTACTCCGCCCACGACCGAAGCCTTTGACCGCCTCTATCGTCCGCAGGCGCTGGACGTTCCGGTCCTTGTGGCGCGTGACGCCCCGATCTCGACCCTCGACCCCGAACGGGTCGGGGTCTTTGCCGGAAGCGGGCCGCGCGGTCTGCCGAATGTGCAGGACAGTTCACTGGCTGCCGCCGCCCTGGCGGACCGCCTGGTCGCCGAAGGCGTGATCCCCGAATCCACAGATGGTCCGACGCTTGTCAGTCCGCTCGCCGCGGCCAGCGGTGTCATGGTCGTCGCCGTGCGCCCGGCCTGGGTCGAGGTCCGGTCCGAGAATGACGGCGTGCTGGTCTCTCGCGTGTTGAACGCGGGCGAGACCTTTGCCGTGCCGCGTGATGCCGCCAGCCCGCGCATTCGCGTTGGTGAATCCGGTGCGGTCTACTTCAACGTCGACGGTCGGACCTACGGCCCCGCCGGCCAGCCCGGACGAGTCACCAGCAATATCTCGCTGGCCGGCGCTGACGTCGTTGATCGCTATGATGTCGCGGATTCGGCCAGGGACCGCGATCTGGCCTCTGTCCTTGTGGATCTGAACCTGGCTGCGCCGCAGGTGGCCCGGGCAGAGCCGGTGCAGCGCGCCGGTCAGAAGCCGATCCCCACCGACCTGGCGCGGAACGTGCCGAACATCCCGCCGGTCGCCCGGCCCGAAAGCATCGCTCTTGCGGCGGCTATTGCCGCGGCGCCCGCTCCTTCGGTTCCCGCGCCGCAGCCGGTCGCGCCTGCGCCCGAACCCGTCGAGGTGGCGGAACCGGCCCCCACGCCGGAACCCGTGCAGCCCAACGTGCCGCGCGTCACCGCCGAACGCGCCCCCGGCATCACGGTGGTGGCCGTAGCGGAAACCTGGGTCGAGATCACCTCGCCCTCGGGCAAGAAGCTGTTGGCACGCCTGCTGAAACCGGGTGACACCTACCAGGTGCCGCAGACGGACCAGGCGCCGACGATCTTCTCGGGCAATGCGGGCGGTGTCTTTTTTGCCGTCAATGGCGAAACCTACGGACCCTATGGGCCCAGTGGCCAGTTCGGGCGTGATCTGGCCTTGTCCGCCGGGGACATCCAGCGCGAGATGCAGGTTGCTGACCTGACCCGGAACCAGACACTGGCCAAGGTCGTCGCGGAACTGGACCTGCAGGGCCAGTAACGACACGCGGCGCGATGGCGCACGGGCTGGTCTGTGGCGCGCGCAGGGACTAGTGTCCGCCTCGAGACCAACGCAAACACAGGACAGAGCGCATGAGCCTCAATCACGTCCGCCCGTGGCGCAATATCTATCGTCGCACATCCCGGCAGATCATGGTGGGAAACGTCCCCGTCGGGGGGGATGCGCCGATCAGCGTGCAGACCATGACCAACACGGTCACCACGGATATTCCCGGTACTATCAAGCAGGTACAGGCCGCAGCTGAAGCGGGCGCGGACATTGTCCGGGTCTCTGTCCCCGACGAAGACTCGTCGCGCGCGCTGAAGGAGATCGTGCGCGAAAGCCCGGTGCCGATCGTCGCCGACATTCATTTCCACTACAAGCGCGGGATCGAGGCCGCCGAGGCCGGAGCCGCCTGCCTGCGGATCAACCCGGGCAACATCGGCAGCCAAGACCGCGTGCGCGAGGTGATCCAGGCGGCGCGCGATCACAACTGCTCGATCCGGATTGGCGTGAACGCAGGCAGCCTCGAAAAACACCTTCTCGAGAAATACGGCGAACCCTGCCCCGACGCGATGGTCGAAAGCGGGCTGGATCACATCAAGATCCTGCAGGATAACGATTTCCACGAGTTCAAGATCAGCTGCAAGGCCTCTGACGTCTTCATGGCCGCCGCCGCTTACCAGCAGCTTGCCGAACAGACGGACGCGCCCATCCACCTTGGCATCACCGAGGCCGGGGGCCTGATGTCCGGCACGATCAAGAGTGCCATCGGGCTGGGCAACCTGCTGTGGATGGGGATCGGCGACACGATCCGCGTGTCTCTGTCGGCGGACCCGGTCGAGGAGGTCAAGGTCGGCTACGAGATCCTGAAATCGCTTGGCCTGCGCCATCGCGGCGTCAACATCATCTCATGCCCGTCCTGTGCCCGGCAGGGGTTCGATGTGATCAAGACCGTGGAAGTGCTTGAAAAAAGGCTGGAGCACATCAAGACACCGATGAGCCTGTCGATCATCGGCTGCGTCGTGAACGGCCCCGGCGAGGCGCTGATGACGGACGTCGGCTTTACCGGCGGCGGCGCGGGCAGCGGCATGGTCTACCTTGCGGGCAAGGCCAGCCACAAGATGTCCAACGACCAGATGATCGAGCACATCGTCGAAGAGGTCGAGAAGCGGGCAGAAGTCATCGAGGCCGAACAGGCGGAAGCGGCGGAGTAGCCCGCCTCATTCCGCCAGGTATCGCCCCAGCACAAAGGCGGGCATCTCACCCCGGATCAACCTGTCCCGCATGACATAGGAGGGCAGGGTGTCCAGCGTGAGCGCCTGCATCAGCGCGGCGTTTTCGGGCTCACCCGTGTCCAGCAGACGCACCGGGACCCCCTGCGCCTGGGCCATGTCCTGCAAGTCAGTCCAGGCCGTGCCACAGCTGCCGCACTCCGGCCCGCTGAACATGACGATCACGGCGCCATCGTCGCCGAACAGCGCCGGCGCATGGCTTGCGATAAGGTCCAGGTCGCCCTGGCGTTCATCTTCATAGAAATCTGTCGGTGCTGGCGCGCTCAGCGCCCGCAACCGTTCCGACAGCGTCATCTCCTGCGCCAGCACGGGGCTGGCGCAGAAGGCGCAAGACAGAAGCGCGGCCCGGATCACTCGGCGGCGCGCTGGTCTTCGATGATCTGGCGCATGGTCGGCAGCGGGGCGTAGCCGCGCACCATTTCCTCGCCGAAAACGAAGCTGGGTGTGCCGTTGATGTTCATGGCAATGGCCAGTTCGCGGGTTTCCGCGATGCGGCGGGCGACTTCGTCACTTTCCATCTCGGCCATGATCGCATCGGCATCCAGGCCCAGTGTCTGCGCGATCCGGCGCAGCGGTCCGTTGCCCGGGTTGCCTTCCAGCGTGATCAGCGCATCATGCACGGCCTTGTAGGCCTCATCCCCGGCCACGATATGCGTTGCCACGGCGAATTTGGACGACACCATCGAGGCCTCGCCCAGGATCGGGAATTCCTTGAGGATGTAGCGGATGTTGCCATCGCTGGCGATCAACTCTTCGACCTCGGGATGGGCGCGGCGGCAATAGCCACAGCGGTAGTCCATGAACTCGATCACGGTGACGTCGCCATCGGGGTTGCCGCCGACATAGGAGAACCCGTCATCCAGAAGGCGCGCCATGTTGTCGGTCACCAGGGCGTCGTCCTGCGCCGCCTGCGCCTGTTTTTCGCGGTCTTCGAGGACGGCGACCGCCTCCATGATGACCTGCGGGTTTTCCAGAAGGTATTCGCGCACCTGGGCCCCGAAGGCAGCGCGCTGGTCGGGCGTCATGGACGAGAAATCAAAGCCGCCGTCGTCCTGGGCCTGCACCATCGGGGCCGCCAGAAGGCAGAGGGCAGCGGCACTGCCGCGAAGGAATTTGGTCGAGGTGAACATGGGGACTCCCAATCATGTTGTCTGTTATTTGGCCTGTTTCGCCGCACTTAGCACATCCTGTGCCCGTTGCCACGGGGCAGAGCCGCGGGGCAGCGTGGCAACCGCGCGTTCCGCGTGCAGCCTTGCGTCCTTGAGGCGCCCTTGCAGGGCATAGCGTTCCGCGGTCACGACCGAGGCCATGCCCGGCTGCCCGGTCTTGGCATAGGCGACGGCAAGGTCACGCAAGACGCGGGCATCGGTGAAATCACGTCCGCGTGCCGCCTCGAGCGCCTTGAGAGCCTGCCGGTGGTTCCCGGTCGCCAGCAGCGAACGACCGAGCCCGCCCAGGATCAGCGGTTCGCGCGGGGCGCGATTGGCAGCCGCCTGGTAGACCTGGACGGCGGCGCCGAACTGGCGCGACTCCAGCAGGATCTGACCCTTGAGTTCCAGCAGGTAGGGATCGCCGGGGCGCAGCGCGATGGCGCGGTCGATGGCGGAGAGGGATTTTTTCAGGTTCGACTGGCGGTGCCAGGCCACGGCCTCGCGCATGTGGGCGATGTCCTGGCTTCCACTGTCCTTGAGGCGCCGCAGCGTCCAGGACGGCGCACGCTTGAAGGCGGTCAGCTTGCCCTGCGCCCGTTTGAACCAGTATTGCGCGGTGGCATCCCGGCCCGGACTCTTCTGTCCCGCCACCAGCGCCTCGAGCGCGCGCTGGCGGTCGCGGGTCATCGGGTGGGTGCGCATGTAGGGGTCCTGGCGGCCGACTGACAGGGCTTCTTGCCCGCGAAAGAGCTTTTGCACCTCCAGCGCGCCGCGCGGATCGACACCGGCACGCATCATGAACCGGACAGAGGAGATGTCGGCGGCGGATTCCTCGGCCCGGGTATGCGACATGAACAGCCGCATGGCCGAGGATTGCGACCCGATGGCGGCGGCTGCCGCTGCCTGGCTGTTGGCCCCTGCCGCCGCGGCGGCCGCGGCCAGCGCCATGCCGATTCCTGCGGCGGTGCGCGCGGCGCGCAGGTTGCCAAGGCGGCGCGCGATATGGCCATTGGCGATATGCGCGGCCTCGTGCGCGATCACGGCCTGCAGGGCCTCGGCACTGTCCAGCCGCATGATCAGGCCGGAATGCAGGAAAATATGCCGCGTATCGGTGACAAAGGCGTTCAGCGACCCGTCGTCGATCACGATGATCTTGACCTGCTGCGGGCTGAGGCCGGCGGCGGTCAGAATGGGCGCGGCAAGCTGGCGCAGCGCATATTCCATGTCCGCGTCGCGCAGCAGCGTGGTGGCCGCCTGGGCCGGAGCTGCTGCCAGAATGGACAGAGCCATGACCAGGGCGGTCAGACGGGACAGGATCGTGTGGCGTATCATTGACGGGCTGCTCCTTGTGCTCGTAAGCCTCACTGGCGACACAGTAGAGAGGCAGGCATGCGGAATTCAAGGCGGGGCGCGGTTGATCCCTTTATCGTGATGGACGTGATGGAAGCGGCACGCCTGGCAGAGGCCGGCGGGCGCAGCATCGTCCACATGGAACTGGGCCAGCCCGGCACCCCTGCGCCCGCCGCGGCCCGCGCCGCCCTGACGCGCGACATGGAAAACGATCCTCTGGGATACACCGTCGCGCTTGGGCTGCCGGAACTGCGCGCCCGCATCGCGAAACTCTATGATGAGTGGTACGGGATCGACCTGGATCCGGGCCGGGTGGTGGTCACGCCGGGGTCCTCCGGCGGCTTCATCCTGGCCTTTACCGCGCTGTTCGACGCGGGCGACCGGATGGCCTTGGGCGCGCCCGGCTATCCGTCCTACCGGCAGATCCTCAAGGCGCTGGACGTGACCCCGGTCGAGGTGCAGTGCTCGGCGGAAAACCGCTATCAACCCACGCCCAGGGACCTCGCCGGAATAGACTACGAGGGGCTTTTGGTTGCCAGCCCGGCGAATCCCAGCGGCACGATGCTGGAAAAGCCGGAACTGGCCGCGCTGATCGCGGACGCCCAGGCGCGAGGCGCGGCCTTCCTGTCGGATGAGATCTATCACGGGATCGAGTATGAAAAGGACGCGGTCTCGGCGTTGGAAATCAGCGACGATGTCGTGGTGATCAACTCCTTCTCCAAGTACTTCTCGATGACCGGCTGGCGGATCGGCTGGCTAGTGGTGCCCGAGGACATGGTCCGCCAATTCGAACGCCTGGCCCAGAACCTGTTCATCTGTCCGACACATGCCGCCCAGGTCGCGGCGCTTGCGGCGCTGGACGCACAGGACGAGCTGGAAGAAAACCTGGCCGTCTATGCGCGCAATCGCCAGTTGATGCTGGACGGCTTGCCGCGGATCGGCTTCGACCGGATCGCGCCGCCGGACGGGGCCTTTTACGTCTACGCGGATGTGAGCCATCTGACCAATGACAGCCGTGCCTTTGCCCGCGAGATCCTGGACCAGGCGGGCGTTGCCGTGACGCCGGGGCTGGATTTCGACCCGGTGCGGGGGGGCGGCACGCTGCGCTTTGCCTATGCCCAGTCGACCGAGGAGATCAAGGAAGGGCTTGCGCGGCTCGGGGCCTTCATGGCCGCACGCGGGCAGGGCGCCGCCTGAACCGGTCCGTCCGGGATTGATCGACCTGACCGGATACCCCTAGAGTGCGGCAAACACCGGAACCGGGGCAGATGAGCAGATTTCTTACTTTCCTGATGGCGCTGAGCCTATGGGCCGGCAGCGCCGCCGCGCAGGATGCCGGGCTCGCCCGGCTGATCGACGGGCGGATCGAGGATCGCCGGTTCGGCGGCACCGAGCTGACGCTGACCCTGTCGCAGGGCGTGCCCTGGCGGGTGTTCACCCTGACAGAGCCCGACCGGCTGGTGCTGGATTTCGCCGAGGTCGACTGGCAAGGCGCCGATCCCGCCGACCTGGACCAGAGTGACCGGATCAGTGCCCTGCGGATGGGGCTGTTTCGCCCCGGCTGGTCGCGACTGGTGGCGGAACTGGCAGAGCCGATGCTGGTGCAAAGCGCTGGCATGCGCGTTCTGCCCGATGGGGCGGGTGCCGAACTCACCCTGCAACTGGAACCGGGTGATGCCGAGCGCTTTGCCAGCACCGCCGGTCCGCCGGCCGATCCGTCCTGGGTCCAGACCCGCCCGCGGGCCCGCCGCTCTGTCCCGGACCCGGACCTCCCCCTGACCATTGTCCTTGACCCGGGCCACGGCGGCATCGACCCGGGCGCGCAGAGGGATGGCGTGACAGAGGCGGACCTGGTGCTGACATTCGCGCTGGAACTGCGCGAGGTTCTCTTGCGGTCGGGTGACTACGATGTGCGGCTGACCCGGCAGGGGGATCGCTTTGTCTCTCTCGAAGGGCGAGTGAAATATGCCCATGAGGTCGGGGCGGACCTCTTCATCTCCTTGCACGCGGATGCGCTGGAAGAGGGTGTGGCGCATGGGGCCGCGGTCTACACGCTGGCCGAAGAGGCGTCCGACGCCGCCTCGGAGGCCCTGGCCGAACGGCACGACCGGGACGACCTGCTGGCGGGGTTGGACCTGACCGGAACCGATGACCGGGTCGCCCAGATCCTGATGGATCTGGCCCGGCTCGACAATACGCCGCGCAGCCAGGCGCTGGCCGAACACATCGTCGCCGGGATCGACGGCTCATTGGGCCATGTGCACAAGGACCCGCTGCGTCAGGCGGCCTTTTCGGTGCTGAAATCGGCCGACATTCCATCCGTGCTGGTCGAACTTGGGTTCCTGTCGACGGAACAGGACCTGCGCAACCTGCAGGACCCGGTCTGGCGTTCGGGCATGGCGCGCGGGCTGCGGGACGGGATCGCGGCCTGGGCATTGGAGGACGAGGCCCTGTCGCGCCTGCGACGGCAATAGGGCGCCATTTCGGCAAACCGCCGCCCGGCGCGCGTCGATGTGTTTTGACCCATGCCCTTATGCGCTATAAACACGGCTTCAGTCGGGTAGCGGGAGCCGCATGTGCTGCGTTTCATCTTTTCCTTCTTCGGGGCGATCTTCTCGGTCGTGACAATGGGCGCCATGATGGTCGCACTGACCATCGGGGCCGTGTTCTGGATGTACGGGCGCGACCTGCCCAGCCACGAACACCTGGCGCAGTATTCGCCGCCGACGATCAGCCGGATCTATTCGGCCGAGGGCCGCGTGATCGACGAATTCGCGCAGGAACGGCGCCTGTTTACGCCCGCGCGCGAAATCCCGGACATGGTCAAGCATGCCTTCATTTCTGCCGAGGACAAGTCGTTCTATACCCACAATGGCTATGACCCGCGCGCTATCGTGTCGGCGGCCATCGACACGGCACGCGGCAACACGCGCGGCGCCTCGACGATCACCCAGCAGGTGATGAAGAACTTTCTGCTGTCAGGCGACCGTCGCGTCGAACGCAAGATCAAGGAGATCATCCTGGCCAGCCGCGTCGAAGGCGCGCTGGACAAAGAGAAAATCCTTGAACTGTACCTGAACGAGATCTTCCTGGGCCAGAACGCCTACGGCGTCACCGCCGCCGCGCAGGTCTATTTTAACAAGACCCTGTCGGAACTCGCCCCGCATGAGGCGGCGACGCTGGCCTCGTTGCCCAAGGCGCCATCGGATTACCATCCGGTGCGCCGCAAGGAGCGTCTCCGCGAACGGCGCGATTTCGTGCTGAAGGAAATGTTCGAGAACGGCTATATCGACGAGGGCACTTATGAGGCCGAGGTCGCGATGCCGCTCAAATCCGTTCAGAACGGTGATTTCGAACCTTACCAGCGGTCGCTGCCACCCCGTGACTATTTCACCGACGAGATCCGCCGCCAGTTGAGCCGCGACTTTGGCGAGGAACAGTTCTTTTCCGGCGGGTATTCCGTTCGCGCGACGCTGGACCCCGAGATGCAGGGGAAGGCAGCCCAGGCGCTGCGCAGCGCGCTGGAACAATACGACCGTTCGCGCGGTGCATGGCGCGGCACCGGCAAGACGATTCCGGCCGATACCCTGGGCGACGAGGCCAAGTGGCGCGAAGCTCTGGCCGACCTGCGCGTGGCCCGCGACATCGAGCTGGAACATCCCTGGCACGTGGCGGTGGTGCGCGAGGTGCGCGACAATTCTCTCCTCCTTGGGATCGAGGACGTGGCCCTCGACGATCCACGCGGCATGACCGTGCCCCGATCCGACACCGACTGGTTCAAGGGCAGTCTTTTCGACAATTTCGAACCCGGCGACGTGATCCATGTCCGCCAGATGACCCAGGACAGCGACGGCGCCTTCATCCGCTGGAGCCTGCGGCAGGTGCCCGAAGTGCAGGGCGGTTTCATGGCGATGGACGCCCACACGGGCCGCGTCATCGCCATGCAGGGCGGGTTCTCCTACCAGAACTCGGTCTTCAACCGGGCAACGCAGGCGATGCGCCAGCCGGGGTCGAGCTTCAAGCCCTTCGTCTATGCCTCGGCGCTGGATTCGGGCTATTCGCCCGCGACCATCGTTGTCGACGCCCCGATCGAGGTGGACACCGGTGCCGGCGTCTGGCGCCCCAAGAACGCCTCTCACCAGTATTACGGCCCGACACCGCTGCGCACCGGGATCGAACGGTCGCGGAACCTGATGACGATCCGCCTGGCGCAGGAAGTGGGCATGGACATCGTCGCCAGCTATGCCGAGAAATTCGGCGTCTACGACCGCATGGGCCTGTCCATCGCGAACTCGCTGGGCGCGGACGAGACGACCCTGTTCCGCATGGTTGCCGCCTACGCGATGTTCGCCAACGGCGGCGAGCGGGTCGAACCGACGCTGGTCGACCGGGTTCAGGACCGCTACGGCACCACCGTCTATTCGCATGAATCCGTCTTTGGCAACAAACGGGTCTGCGTCGATTGCGACAATCCTGACCTGCCGGAGGGGCAGGCGCCGCGTATCGCCGACGAGCGTGAAAGGGTGATGAACGCGGTCACCGCCTACCAGCTGACCTCGATGATGCGCGGCGTCGTCGAGCGTGGCACCGCCGCGCGTACCGTCAACCTCAGCGTGCCGACCGCGGGCAAGACCGGCACCACGAACGACGCCAAGGATGTCTGGTTCGTCGGCTTCACCTCGAACATCGTGGCGGGCTGCTACATTGGCTACGACACGCCGCGGTCCCTGGGCCGCGGGGCCTCGGGGGGCGGCATGTGTGGCCCGGTGTTCAACGAATTCATGAAGGAAGCTGTCAAGAAGTACGGGGGCGGCAACTTCAAGGTTCCCGAGGAATGCCAGTTCATCAAGATCGACCGTTTCTCTGGCGCGCGCCTGCCGGACGATGCCAGCGGCCCCAACGTCGTTTCCGAGTGCTTCCGCCTCGGCGAAGAGCCCATCTTCGGCGTGATGTTTGACGGCGGCTTTGCGATCTCGGGCACCTTTGACGTGATCCAGCCGGACGGATCGACCGTCGCGCAGGAGGTCACGACCTCGACCGGCGACAAGGCCATCGTGGGACCAAAGGCGGGCTTTGGCACGCTCAGCTCTGGCGGGCTGTACTGACATACTCTTCCGCGAGGACGAGCAGGGCGGGGCACCGGGCTCAATCGGTCCGCCCTGCTGTTCCCCGGCTTGCCCGTCCGCCTGCCCCTTGCTATCACGCATCACCCGAGAGGACCGAGACAGGACCATAAGACATGCGCGCAGAGACCCAGAACCACGTGGAAAAGATCGAGAAATCGCTCGACCTGCTGGCCCAGCGCATGGACTGGGGCACGGCCCAGCACCGGCTGGAGGAATTCAACGCCCGGGTCGAGGACCCGAACCTCTGGGATGACCCGGCGGCGGCGCAGAAACTGATGCGCGAACGTCAGCAGCTGGTCGACGCGATGGAGACCTACACGGCCATGAAACAGGATCTCGCCGACCAGATCGAATTGATCGAACTGGGCGAGATGGAGGACGACCAGGAGGTTGTCTCCGAGGCCGAGGCGGCGATCGCCGCGCTGGTCGACAAGGCCGCCAAGAAGGAACTCGAGGCGCTCTTGAACGGCGAGACGGACGGCAACGATGCCTTCCTGGAAATCAAGGCAGGTGCCGGCGGCACAGAGGCCTGCGACTGGGCGCAGATGCTGGCCCGGATGTACGTCCGCTGGGCCGAGAAACGCGGTTTCGAGGTCGACCTGCAGGAAGAGCAGGCCGGCGCCGAGGCGGGGATCAAGTCCGCCACCTACCAGATCAAGGGGCCGAACGCCTATGGCTGGCTGAAGTCCGAGAGCGGCACGCACCGGCTGGTCCGGATCTCGCCCTTTGGCAAGGGCACGCGCGAGACGTCGTTCGCCGCCGTGGGCGCCTATCCGGTGATCGACGACAATATCGAGATCGAAGTGAACCCGGCCGACATCCGCATCGACACCTTCAGGTCCTCGGGCGCCGGTGGTCAGCACGTCAACACCACCGACTCGGCGGTGCGGATCACGCACGCGCCCACGGGGATTGTCGTGACCTCGTCGGAAAAGTCGCAGCACCAGAACCGGGACATCGCCATGAAGGCGCTGAAATCGCGGCTCTACCAGCTGGAATTGGACAAACGGAACGCCGAGGTCAACGCCCTGCACGAGGCCAAGGGGGATGCGGGCTGGGGCAACCAGATCCGGTCCTACGTGTTGCAGCCCTACCAGATGGTCAAGGACCTGCGCACCAACTACGAGACCGCCGATACCTCTGGCGTTCTGGATGGTGACCTTGACCCCTTCATGGCGGCGACCCTGGCGATGAACGTGGCAGGCAAGAGCCGCGCGGACGCCCAGGCCGAGGACTGATCCTCGGCGGTGGGAGGGGACGCTGCCCCCGCGCCTTCGGCGCTCCCCGAGGTATTTTTCAAACCAAA
>NZ_JARAMO010000167.1:0-7056 GCF_028807275.1 Mameliella sp. AT18 | reverse complement strand
GTACAAAACGTACGTTTTGTACAAGACCCGCGGGATGCGATCCCCCCTTCAAAACCGGCGCGCAACGCGCTAATCCGGCGCGACCCAGACAGCCGGAGCACGCGCCATGATCCCCTCGACCTATCCCACCGCCGAAGAAATGGCCCGCCTGACCGCGCGGATGCTCTGGGAAATCGAGGCGGTCAACTTCATGACCGATGAACCGTTCAAGCTCGCCTCCGGCCAGCTGTCGCCTGTCTACATCGACTGCCGCAAGCTGATCTCCTTCCCGCGCATCCGCTCGACCCTGATGGATTTCCTGACCGTCACCGTCATGCGCAACGCAGGCTTCGAGGCCTTCGACAACATCGCCGGGGGCGAAACCGCAGGCATCCCCTTTGCCGCCCTGGTGGCCGAGCGCATGGGCCTGCCCATGACCTATGTGCGCAAGAAACCAAAGGGTTACGGTCGGAATGCCCGGATCGAGGGCGCCATGACCGAAGGCCAGCGCGTGCTGCTGGTCGAGGACCTGACCACCGACGGCGGCTCGAAACTCAGCTTTGTCGATGCCATCCGCGACACCGGCGCCACCTGTGGCCACACGGCGGTGATCTTTTACTACGGCATCTTCCCCGAGACGATCAAAACCCTGGGCGACCACGGCGTAGACCTCCACCACCTCTGCACCTGGTGGGAGGTGCTGGCCGAGGCCCCCGCGAAACATGCCGGCGTCCTGTCCGAGGTCGAGTCGTTCCTCAAGGATCCGCACGCCTGGCGCGCCGCCCGCGCCGAGGGTTAACCACGCGTTAAGCTCTGCAAAGAGCACGTTGCCTGTGGCACACCCACCACAGCCCTGAGTCGTGCCGTCAAGATATTGACGGCAGGGCGCCCCGGCTGGCAATATCATGTGGTGGGGAGCATCCCCGGCTTATCCCCAGAAACATACATTTTGCACCCCGGCGGCTGCGCTTGCTATGCCGCCATCCCGAGCAGTGGGGGAGAAAAATGAACGAGATCGCCACAATCAATCCGACCGGAATCGAGGTCCAATCCGCCGAGACCATGCCCCATTCGATCGAGGCCGAGCAGCAGCTCCTGGGCGCGATCCTGACCGAGAACGACATCTACGACCGCATTGCCGCGATCATCAGCGCGCAGCATTTCTACGATCCCGTGCACGCCCGAATTTTCGAAATCGCCGCGGCACGCATCGCCAAGAACAACCTCGCCTCGCCGGTCACGCTCAAGGCCTTCATGGAGGACGACGAGGGTCTCAAGGAACTGGGCGGCACCGCCTATCTCGCCCGGCTTGCCGGCTCCGCCGTCTCGACCTTCGCGGTGCGCGACTACGCGCAGATGATCTATGACCTGGCCGTGCGCCGTGACCTGATCCGCCTGGGCAAGAACATCTCGGACAAGGCGGCCAAGGTCGACGTGAAATCCGAGCCGCGCGAACAGATCGTCGAGGCGGAACAGGCGCTTTACAAGCTGGCGGAACAGGGTCAGACCGAAAGCGGATTTCAAAGCTTTCTCAAGGCCGTAACAGAGGCGGTTAATGTCGCCAACGCGGCCTACCAGCGCGAAGGCGGGCTTGCCGGCATCTCGACCGGGCTGATCGACATGGACAAGAAGCTGGGGGGACTCCATCCCTCGGACCTTCTGATCCTCGCCGGACGCCCCTCGATGGGCAAGACCTCGCTGGCCACCAACATCGCCTTCAACATCGCCAAGGCCTACCGGAAGGGCGAACGCCCGGACGGCAGCACCGGCGCGATCGACGGCGGTGTCGTCGGCTTCTTCAGCCTGGAAATGAGCGCCGAGCAGCTGGCGGGCCGGATCCTGGCCGAGGCCTCGGAAATTTCCAGCCACAAGATCCGCCAAGGTGACATGGACGAAACCGAGTTCCGCCGCTTTGTCCAGGCGGCCAAGGATCTCGAGGCCTGCCCGCTTTACATCGACGACACGCCCGCCCTGCCGATCAGCCAGGTGGCGGCGCGGTCGCGCCGTCTGAAACGGACGCACGGGCTGGACCTGATCATCGTCGACTACCTGCAACTGCTGCGCGGCACCGCCGACAACCGGGTGCAGGAGATCGCGGAAATCTCGATGGGTCTCAAGGCCATCGCCAAGGAATTGAACATCCCGGTCATCGCCCTGTCCCAGCTCTCGCGCCAGGTCGAAAGCCGCGACGACAAGCGGCCCCAGCTTTCTGACCTTCGGGAATCGGGCTCGATCGAGCAGGACGCGGACGTGGTCATGTTCGTGTTCCGCGAGGAATATTACGCCGAACGGGAAAAACCCTCGGACGACCGGCTGGACGAAATGGCCGCCTGGCAGGAACGCATGAGCCGGTTGCACGGCAAGGCCGAAGTCATCATCGGCAAGCAGCGTCACGGTCCCATCGGCACGGTCGAACTCTCCTTCGAAAGCCAGTTCACCCGCTTCGGCAACCTCGTCAAGCCGTGGCAGCACGGCGACGCGGGCCAGGTGTAATCGAACGACCGTCGGGCAGACCGGCAATCCGACCCGGGACAAGAGGCGTCAGATCCGCCGGGCCGGGTTGCCGAAGGCTGAAAGAGACACCTTCGTGCACCACCTGAAGACCACCCTGCAATGACCTGATATTACACCTGAAACCAGAGAATTGATCCAAGGTAGAACCCGAGTTCTCCGAACAGGACGGACCCACCCAGGCAATCGCCGGTATATCCACCGATCCGCGCCACGCAGACCGCCCGGAAGGCTTGAGCCAGCAGGATCGCCCCGATGAACCCGCAGAGCACAGCGCCGCCGCCCAGCGGCATCAAGACCAGCGCCAGCACCACCAGCGTGCAGGCCAGCGCGACACGATATCCGTCGGGCGTGACCTTGGGGACGAATTTCTGCATCCCCTCGCTGCGGGCATGAACGGTGATCAACGTGACATGCACCGCCGCCATCCGGCCCACCGCATGCGCGGCGATCAGCGCCAGGCAAGCCTGCCCCAGCGACATCCCCGCCAGGAGCGTCAGTTTCAGCCCCAGGACAACGGCCAGCGTCAGGGCGCCATAGGTGCCCAGCCGGGTGTGATCCATGATCTGGATGACCTCGGCCCGGTCTTGGCCCACAGACAGCCCCTCGGCCGCATCGGCCAGCCCGGCCTCGTGAAATCCCGCCGTCGCCAGCAGGGTGGCGGCCAGCGACAGGATCACCGCCGTGGACCAGGGCAGGACGGGCGCCGCCGCCCAAAGCACCAATGCCCCGATCCCGCCCACCAGCGCGCCCACGGCAGGGTGGTATTTCACCGCCCGCACCATCAGGTCGTCCGAGACCGGCAGCCCCCGCGGCACCGGAATACGGGTCAGATAGCGCAGCGCCAGGAGGAACAGCAGACCCTCAAGCCGCAATGCCGCATACATTCCTGCCCCTCCCGCACCGTCCGGAAACCCAGCATAAGCGGCAAAGGCCCGCCGTCCAGCCCGCACACGCGGCGATTTCGCGCTTGACCCTCACCCAGAACCTGAGAAAGACAGCGGGCATGGCTCAGGCACGTCTTACCATCGATCTCGCGGCGCTGCGCGCCAACTGGCGTTCACTTGCCGACATGGCACAGGCCGAGGCCGGCGCCGTGGTCAAGGCGGATGCCTATGGCCTCGGGCTGTCACAGGTCGCCCCGGCGCTGGCCGCCGAAGGCGCGCGGCGTTTCTTTGTCGCCATCGCCGAAGAAGGCGCCGAGTTGCGCCGCATCCTGGGCCCGGGTCCGGAAATCTGCGTCTTTTCCGGCCACATGGCGGGCGATGCCGGGTTGATCCGCGATGCGCAGCTGACCCCGATGATCAATTCCATCGACCAGATGCTGCGCCATGTGGAAAGCCTGCCGGGCCACGGATTCGGCATCCAGCTGGACAGCGGCATGAACCGTCTGGGGATGGAACCCGCAGAGTGGAGCGCGCTGCGCGATATCGCCCTGTCGCAGCATCCTGCCCTCATCATGAGCCACCTTGCCTGCGCCGATGAACCCGATCATCCGATGAATGCCCGCCAGTTGCAGGCCTTCCGCCAGATGACCGACGGGATCGAGGCGCCCCGGTCCTTGTCGGCCACCGGCGGCGTGCTGCTGGGGCCGGATTTTCATTTCGAGGTCACCCGCCCCGGGATCGGCGTCTATGGCGGTCTGCCCTTCGTCGATGCGCGGCCCGTGGCCTTTGTCGATCTGCCGGTGATCCAGGTCCGCGACGTCGAACCGGGCGAAACCGTGGGCTATGGCAACACCTGGACCGCCGAACGTCCGACCCGGGTCGCCACCGTTGCCGCCGGCTATGCCGACGGCATCCTGCGCACCATGAGCCACAAAGCCCATCTCTGGGCCGGTGAAACCCGGTGCGAGGTGCTGGGCCGCATCTCGATGGACCTGATCGGCGTCGACGTGACGGCCGTGGCGGAAACGCCGCAAAGCCTTGAACTGCTGGGCCGTCACCAGAGCGTCGACACACTGGCCGACTGGGCCGGCAGCATCGGCTACGAGATCCTGACCTCGCTGGGTGCGCGTTACGCCCGCACCTACACCGGCGCGTGATCCTGCTGTCGCCCTTCGGCGCGCTGGGGCGCGCCACGCTGGCGCTGATGGCCGTCGTCGGGCGTGTCACGCTCTTTGCTCTGACCGCGCTTAGCCACGTGCTGCGCCCGCCTTTCTATGGCCGCGAACTGGGCCTGGCGCTGTTGAACATCGGCTGGCTCTCGCTGCCGGTCGTCGGGCTGACGGCGATCTTTACCGGCGCGGCCCTGGCGCTGCAGATCTATTCCGGCGGCGCGCGTTTCAACGCCGAGGCGGTGGTGCCCCAGATTGTCGCCATCGGCATGGTGCGCGAGTTGGGTCCGGTGCTGGTGGGCCTGATGATCGCGGCGCGCGTGACATCGAGCATTGCGGCAGAAATCGCCACCATGAAGGTGACGGAACAGATCGACGCGCTGGTCACGCTGTCCACCGATCCGATGAAATACCTCGTCGCGCCGCGAGTGCTGGCCGGGCTGATCGTGGTGCCGCTTTTGGTGGCGGTGGGGGATGTGATCGGCATCTTCGGTGGCTACGCGGTGGCGACCGGATCGCTGGGGTTCAATCCGGCGGCCTATCTCAAGAACACGATGGATTTCCTCGAACCGCTCGACGTGATTTCCTCGCTGGTCAAGGGCTGCGCATTTGGCGGGCTGGCGACGCTGATGGGCTGCTATTTCGGCATGGCCTCAGGCCGCGGCGCCCAGGGCGTCGGCCGCGCCACCAAGGGCTCGGTCGAGGCGGCGGCAGTGCTGATCCTGGCCGCGAACTTCCTGCTGACGGGGGCGTTCTTTTCGCTATGAGCGTCAGCTTGCGCAACCGATTGGCCACCGACCGAGAAAGCGTCTTCGAAGACGCTTTCCAAGCGCGTTCAAACGCGCTTGTCCCAAGCCCCGGGGATGGTGCCTCATGATCGACCTCAGCCATGTCTCCAAGGCCTTCGGCGAAAACCACGTCTTGCGCGACGTGAACCTGACCATCGACAAGGGCAGCTCGATGGTCATCATCGGCGGCTCGGGCACCGGCAAATCGGTGCTGCTGAAATGCATCCTGGGCCTCGTCCCCCCCGACAGCGGCACCATCACGCTGGACGGACAGGACGTGACCAAGGCCGACCGCGACGCCTTACTGGCCCGCTTCGGGATGCTATTCCAGGGCGCGGCATTGTTCGACAGCCTGCCGGTCTGGCAGAACGTGGCCTTTCGCCTGCTGCGCGGGTCGCTCAAGAAACCGCGCGACGAGGCCCGCGCCATCGCGATCGAGAAACTCCGTCGCGTGGGCCTGAAACCCGATGTGGCCGACCGCCTGCCGGCGGAGCTTTCGGGCGGGATGCAGAAACGGGTCGGCCTTGCCCGCGCCATCGCCGCAGAGCCGGAAATCATCTTCTTTGACGAACCGACAACCGGGCTGGACCCGATCATGGCCGGGGTCATCAACGAGCTGATCCGCGAGATCGTGACCGAGATGGGCGCCACCGCCATGACCATCACCCATGACATGACCAGCGTCCGCGCCATCGCCGACCGCGTGGCCATGCTGCACGATGGCGTCATCCAGTGGACCGGCCCCGTGTCACAGCTGGACAGCAGCGGCGACCCTTACGTCGACCAGTTCATCTCTGGCCGCGCCGAGGGCCCGATCGAGGCGGTGCGATGAACGGCATCTTCCAGCCCGATCCGGTGGTTCTTTTCTTTCTCTTCGCCAAGAAGTTCCTCTACCTGGAAGTCCTGGCGATCCTCGCGCTTTTGCGTCTGTTGCTCGGCCGGGGCCTTGCCCAGGGACTGGCGCTGGTGGCGTTCATGATGTCGCTGGCCGGCGTCGCGACGGTCTTTGCGCCCGCTTTCGGCCTCAACAACGGGGTTCTCTACACGACTGCCGCACGCACCATGGCCGAGGGCGGCGGCCTGCCCGTCCTTATCGTGCCCTCCATCATCCTGGGCCTGAGCGGGACGCTGCCCGGTGTCCGGGCCCGCTGGATCGATCTCATACACCTGGCGATGCTGGCCGGGCTCGTGGGTCTGTGGTGGTGGACCTCGTGACAGCGGCCCTGGGGGCCGCGGACTGGCGCCGCCACCTGCGCTGGCTCAACCTCGTGCTGTTCCTCCTGTACCCGATTTCCTGGTTTGCCCCCCTGATGCGTGCCGGGTTGTTGCCGCTGTTCGGCATGAGCGAGATAAGCCTGGTCTCGGGTTTGCAGTCACTTTGGGGTACGGATGTATTCCTGGCGCTGCTGGTGACGCTCTTTGCGCTGGTGGCGCCGCTGATCAAGACACTGGGACTGGCGCTGGTACAGTTCGGCTTTCTGGACAGGCGCGCCCTGCCCGCCCTGAACGTGATCGGACGCCTGGGGATGGCGGATGTCTTTCTGATTGCGCTTTACATCACGCTGGCGCAGGGCATGGGCGTGGGCCGGGTGGAAACCGCCTGGGGGCTCTACCTGTTCACCGGCTGCATCCTTGGATCGGTCGTGCTGGGCCTTGTGGAAAAGTCCCGGCCGTTGGGTTGACCCAACCGGGTCAGGGGGCGCTGCCCCCTCTGGACCTGCG
>NZ_JARAMO010000166.1:0-12789 GCF_028807275.1 Mameliella sp. AT18 | reverse complement strand
GTCACCCGCGTGTCGAGGCCAGAGATCGCGCCCGCGTTGACCGTGATCTCGCCCTGCGCGCCGGTCAGGGTCGCTTGCAGCGAGGCGATCACCCCCGCTTGCGCCTCATCCTCTGCGGCTCGTGCCGTGCTTTCCTCCACCAGCGAGGCGGCCGTGGCCTCCTGCGCGGCCTTGAGCGCCAGCCGCTCGGAAGCCTCGGCCGCGAGGCCAGCATCCACCCGCGCCGAGAGATCGCGGCGGCCCTGTGCTGTCGCGCGGCGCACGGCCTCGTCGCCCGTCCAGCGGTCCCAGAGATCGGCAATCCGGCGCTGCGTGTCGTCGGCGCTGTCGTCGTAAAGCTGGCGCGTCACCTCGACCGCATCGGCAATCGCCGCCGTATCCCCCAGCGCCGTGAGACTGCCCTCGGCCGTGGTCACGCGGTCCTCGAGCCCGTCGAACGTGGCGGTTGTCACGCGCTGGTTGATCTGGCCTTGCAGGCTGTCGAGCTCCTGCGTGACCGTGGTCATGCTGACAAGGCCGCCCGCCACCGTCAGGGTATCGGTCAGCGTGGTGATCGTACCCTCGGCCGCGTCGAGCCTGACCTCTGCATCCGTGATGCGCAGATCAAGATCATCGAGAAGCGGGATTTGAGAGGGGTCGAGCACCGCCTCGGAAATCGCCTGGCTCACCGTGTTGTTGACATAGGCCACCGTTGCCTTGAGCTCGAGCGCTGCCTCGACGGCCGAGAGGTTGATCTCGACATTCGAGACGCGGGCCTCCGCGCGCTCGAATGCGGCGATCCGCACCGCGCCGGTCTCGCTGTCCACAAAGATGCCCGCGCCGGCCAGTGTCTTGTTGGTGCCAAACTGCGCCCATTCCAGCCCCATGAGCCGCTGATAAGCCTCCTCGAGGCCGGTCTCGAGCCGGGGGATATCGTCGGCCAGGGCGGTGGGGCGGTCGAGCGGGCCAAAGCTGGCAATGGCCGCGTCCCGCAGCTCGGCAATCACGCCGGTTGCATCGGCAAGCGCCGCGTCGTGGCGGTCAAAGGCCTCATCGATCTTGCCCGCAAGGGTATCGGCCAGGTCGGCTTCAGTCAGGCGCAGATCGGGCGTCGTGACCTCGAGCCAATCGGACCAGTCAAAGAGCTCCTCCTCGCCGGCGGGGCGCAGGCGGGCCTCGTAATCGGTGGCCGGCAGAACGCCCTCGGCCACCACCAGGCGCGCGGCCTCGGCCGGGGCGCGGCCCTGGGCGATCACCTCGCCGCCGGAAAGCCTCACCTCGTAATCGACGCCCCCGGCGCCGTCCTCGGTCCAGGTCGCGATCACCGCCGGGCGACGGCCCGTGGTGCCGTCAGAGATCGCACCGGCGACAACCGAAAGCCCCTCGAGCGCGTAGGGCTCAGGCGTCGTGACCGTGGCCGGGGGCACGTCATAGGGCAGTTGATCCGCGGCGCTCCAATCGTAATCTCCGGGGTCGCGCTCGCGCACGGCCACCTGTGTCAGGAGCGTGCGCAGTTGCACCTGTTTCTTTTGCACCTCGAACAGCTTGGCCGCATAGCCGTTGCGGGCGCTGGTCCAGGCCACGGTTGAAAGCGGCGGCACATGCGCCGCATCCGGCGGCAGGGTCAGGCGGTGCACCCGGAACCGGCGGGCGTCCTCGAGGTAACTCTTGGCGAGGCGCTGCGCTTGGATCGCGTGCGGGCAGGTCGGCAGGGGCAGGCTTGCGATCTGCCGGCGGCCATCGTCCTCGAGCTCGAGATCGGGCCGCAGGACGGTCGGCGCCTCTTTCGTCTGCCAGGCCATCACCGGCTCGGGATAGGTGATCGCCACGGCGTTGGTCGTGTCCGCCAGGCCGGGGAACGGGTCTAGCTCCTGCGGGCGAGAGATCACCACGTCCTCATCGGTGAAGAAATAGGACGGCAGGGCGGGCGCGCCGATCTGGATATACCAGGTGCCCCCCTCCTCGACCAGCTCACCCGAACAGGATGCCAGAAGATCCTCGATCACCTGCGCCGGCTCATCCTGCGCCACGCGCACCTCGGTGCCGGCGCGATATTGCGGCTCGGTGCCGCCGCCCTCGACGGTCACGGACAGGTCGCATTCATTCATCGCCGCGGCCCAGGTCGCCAGGGGCAAATCCTCGGCCGTGGCGCGCCCGCCCCAGGTGGCCCCGTTCGGCAAGGCGATCCCGCGCAGGATATTGTAGATCATCACGGCCGGGTTTTCGGTCGGCTCCCAGGTCGCGGGGTCATTCCAGCGATGCGCCCCGAAACCGCCCGCGCTGCCATCCTTGCGCGGGTCGTAAAGCGGCAGGCCCTCGATCTCGAAAAGCACGGTCGGCAGGCCGGAAAACTTGGCCTTGTCGCCCTTGTCCAGGATAAACGTCAGGACCGCATAGGAACGCCCCCCGCCCACCATGTCGGGGGTCCAGGGGAAGTCTGGATCACTGCCCAGGCGGTTGAGGAGATAGGGCGAGGCGGCGGTTTGCGTGCCGTCATAGAGATAACGACACACCCGGCCATCATAGGCGCCGCCCGTGTTCAGCTCGCCGCGGCCCTTGCCGTCCTGCACACCGCTCCACGCCTGGCGCTCGCCGTTGACATAGATGCCGGACACCACCTGCCCCGGCAGGCCAAGATCGATCACGTAGACCAGTTGCGCGCGGCGCGAGCCCCAGCTCAGGGGGGGCGCGACAAAGGCGCCGGCGGTGGCATAGCGCCCCAGCACGAAACCCTCGGAATTGTCGCCCCCGGTGAGCGTGGCCTCGGTCTTGAGGCCGCCCACCGCCTCGGGCGTCTTGAGCTTGGCCTGCGTCAGCTTGGACAGGACAAGGCCCACGGCCAGCCGCACAAGCGCCTGACCGACGACACTCAGGCCGGCAAACCAGGAGCCGACCGCGGCAATCGCCGCACTGACCGGCTCGGCCGCGGCCGGATCGGCGCCCACCACCAGGAAGGCCAGCGCCAGAACAAGGATATTGAGGCGGATCATACGCGGAACGCCCTTTCTGCATCTGTCAGGGGCACAAGGCCCAGGCCCGAGGGCCGCAGCACATAGATTGACGGCCCCTGCACGATCCCCAGGGCCAGCGCCTCGCCTTCACGCACGGCCGCCACATCGCCCACCTGGGCGCGGATCGGCGCGACCTCCTCGAGGTGCGCGGCGGCAAGCGCCACATGATCGCCGCGCCCCTCCTGCGCCAGGAGCGCGAGGCCATCCTCGAGCGTGCGATAGGTGCGGCGCCACCCCGCCGCCAGGTCGGTGCCGGTCATGGCCTCGACGGCCCCGGCCGCGAACAGGGCGCAATCATGCTCGCCGGGCCGGAACCGCAGGCGGGCAACCTCCCCGAGATATGCGGCCAGGCGCGGCCGCCAATCCTTGCGGCGCTCAACCATCAGCCGCGCTCCCCCGGTTTTCCAAGCGGGACGAAATGCCTGCCAGCTTCTCGGCAAACGACTGGCCCCCTCCCTTGCCGCCGCCGCGCTTCATGCCCCACCAGACACCCACGGCCCCGGACACGTCCGCATAGCGAAAGAACCGATCCCCGGCATGGGTCGCGCGGTGCGCCTCATCAGACCGCCGCAGCGGCACGCGGCGGGTCAGGGCGCGGGCCGAACTTGCCAGGCGGGCCGAGAGCGAGGCCTCGCCATTCTTGACGCCCTCGCGCAGCGTGGCCTCATCGAGCCAGCCCTTGAAAACGCGGGTAATCTCGATCAGGGCGTTTGTCTCGGGATCGAAGCGCGCGAGGTGCATTTCGACCGGCGCCTGCCGGGCGTCATATCCCCGGATGAGCTGTTGCACCTCATCGGTGACAAGGGCCAGGCCCGCGGTCTGCATCTGCACCCCGAGGCCCACCTGCGATACCAGGTCGGCCACCTCGAGCACGGCCCCGGCGCCGGTGTATGTCCGCTGATCGCCATCGATCACAAAGGCCCGATCCTCGAGGCCGGTATGCAGGCCCATCGCCTGCGGCGTCCCGGTCTCGCGATCCTTGGCCTCGATCCAGATCAGCACCTCGAGCGCCAGCGCACCGCGCGCCACAACGGGATAGGTCATCGCACTGTCTGCCTCCATGCAAAGGAAAAGCCTTCGTCAAAGGCCGACCGGCGGCGAAGCCCGCTGAAACTGTCGGGCACGTAGACCGCCTTGCAGATCGGTTGGATCAGCCGCACCACGTCATCGGCCGCCACCGCCTCGGGGATGCCCGGCACCACCTCGACGGTCACTTGCGCCGGCGCGCCGACAAAGGTTCCGCCCGTCACCACCCGCGCCAGGAAATACCGGATCGGGGTCGAGCCGTAGGAAATCGAAAGATGATCGCCCGGCGTCAGCACATAGCCGGACGGCAGGTCGGTGAGGGTCATTTCGCGGGCATTGCCCGCCACGCTTGCCACGCGGCAGACTGCGGCGCCCTGGATCGCGCCGCCAGGATCTGCCTGGGTGAATTTCCGGCGACGGTCATAGATCAGGAAGGGCGCCCCGGACTGCCGGATCAAGTCGATCAGCGCAAGAACCTGGTCGTGATCCCTGTTCGGCGGCACAAAGGCCTCGCCCATCCACAGCCGCGTTCCCATGCGCGCGGTCAACACCTCGCCGCCGCCGGTTTCCGAAACGCTCATCGCCTCGCCCAGGCGAAACGAATACATGTGGATGCCCAGGCCATCCCAGAAGGTCGCGAGATCAATGGGGAAGGTGATCGCCATCAGTAGCGCACCCTCGGATCGCGCCGGATCTCCGCTACCCGGTCGGGCAGGACGCGGTCGTACTCGGCAAATCCCGTCCGGACCACCGCCCCGGCCTCGTTGCGTGCAATCTCCGCAACCGTGCCCTCTTCGGTGTAGACGCGGATTTCAACGACGCCCTCGCGCCCCCCGGGCATCGCCATAGGCGACGAAAGCGAACCGCCGTCGGCAAAACCTGGGATCGGCGTGCCGGCGTTGATCGCCTCCAGCAGTGGACGGTGGCGTTGCGTGGCGGCGGCATTGACAGTGAACTCGCCCGGGCTGACGCGAACCAGCTTCTTGTCCGCGCGTGGCCCGCCCTGCCCGTAGTGCATCCCGCCATCAGCGAAGTTCAGGATCTCGCCGATCCAGCCAAAAAGTCCACCACCGGATCCGCCACCTCCGCCACCAAACAAGCCCATCAGTGGGCCTTCACCAAGGAGAAGGGCCTGCCAGGCCGCATCCTCCAGCGCCCGGGCAAAGCGATGCCAGGCGGAGGCGGCATCGTCACCGCCGCGCACCAGGTCAGGGATCAGGTCTGCAAAGCTGGTGCGGAAGAACTCCGAGGTCTCCGCCGCCTGCGCCTTGGCCAGTTCCTCCTTCTGGATCGAGGCAATCAGCTTGGCGACCTCTGCCCGCTCTGCATCCGTGGCCCCGGCCAGGTCACCGCGCAGGCGGATCATCTCCTGCTGGATCGGGTCGCTCTCGCGCAGGATGGCAAGCTCGTCCCGCCTGGCCGCAATCAGGTCGCGAACAGCGTCACGTTCCTTTTGCCTCGCCTTCGCCGCGCCTGCGGTGTCAGCCGTAAGCGTTGGAGCCGCACTCCTCAGCGAGGCCTCGTAGTCCGCCAACTGTGACTTTTGCTCGTCTGTCAGACCGTAGTCGAACCCGAAGGTCCGCTCGGACGCGGCACGCATCGTCTCTTCCAGCCGACGCACACGGGTCGCGACGAGCTTGTCAGCAGCGTTCATCCCAGCCGTGGCCAACTCGAAGTCCAGCTCTTCCATCGCATCTTCGAAAGGGATCGACAGCGAGGCCATCGCTTGCTGGAAAGCGATGGCATTGTTTGCCGCGGTCAGGATGTTGGCGGCGAGGCGCGATGCTTCGTCGGCGGCGTCTCCGGTTTCTTCCTTGGTGTCCCCCATCGCGACGGCGCCCGCGCTTGCGGCTTTGACCATGCTGTTGAGGTTCTGAATGATCCGGGCGACTTCATCAGGGATGCGCTCGCTCTCATCATACATCCCACGGAGCAGCATAACTGCCGCACTTGCGGCTTCCGCCACTTCGGCCAGGCTGTTGGCCTTTGCGAGATCATCGAAAGCCGCATCGAGACGGGTCGCTTCAGCAGCGCTGAGACCGAGCGCCGTGAGCATCTTCGTAGCCCGGTCCTCCAGCAGTTCGAGCGCCTCCCGCGCCTCTGTGACCTGACGTTCCCCGAGTATGCCCGCTGCAGCGAGATCCTGCGCATCCAAGAGCTGCTTGTTAGCGCGTGCGACATCACCAATGGCGCGCACCACATCATCCAGGTCCGACCGTATACCCTTGGCCGCATCGTCGAATTCGGAAAAGGCCAGTGAAACGGTCGCCTGGGCTGCCAGGGCCGATGCTTGTTGCACCTCTCTGGCGAAATCACCAAATTCGCGACGCAGGTCCTTGATGCTTGTCTTGGCGGTATCGGTGTAGCCCTGCACCTCCGAGAGCGTGTCGAGGAAGACATCGACACTCTTCTGAGCTTCCTTCCCGGCTGCAGAGGTATCGAACAGGGACATCGCCAACGGTCCCATAACCGCGACGACGCCACCTGCGATGACCCCCCAAAGCCCAAATACCGACAACATGTCCGCCGACTGGATTGAAAGTGCACCCATGTAGTTCCCGGTCACAGCGCCCTGTTGTGCGACCTGGTTCAGCTGGTAGGCAAACATCTTGGCGTTGTTTTGAGCGGCGGGGCTCAATCCCTTGTTCACCTCCGCCAAAGGAGCGGAAATTTTCGCAACGCTGCCGCTCGCCTGTCCCGCCTGCGTCTTGAGCTTGGTCAGCTCGCCACGCAGCCCGTCGATCTGCTTCTTCGCTGCCGCGTGCTCGTTGCGCAGGTTGACCAGGTCGACCTTGTAGGCCTCCAGCTGCTTCTGCAGGGCCACGAAGTCGGCCGAGGCCTCCTGGCCGCTTTGCCCCAGGGCGTCGACCTCGGTCTTCAGCCCGCGCGCGCCCTGGCCCGTCTTTGCCAGTTCCGCCTGCGCCTGCTTGCCGTCGGCCGTGAGGCGCGCATGCATTTTCAGCGTCATGTCACCCCCCCTTCAATCCCCGTTCAAGGCCGCTTTGGCGCCCTGCTCGATCTGCCGGATGTCCGCCCAGAGGCCGGGCGTGACCTCGATCCCCGCCAGGCGCAGCCCGGCCTCGGCGGCGGCGTAGTCCAGGCCCAGCCAGCGGGTCGCGGCGCCAAAGCGCGGCTCGATCCGCCACTGGGTGCTGACCACGGCAAAGGCCTCCAGCGCGGCGACATGCTCGGGCCAGAGCGCCTCCTCGGCGTCCTCTGTTCGCAAGAGCTCGGGAGGGATGCCCCAGAAGGCCGCGTCCTGGTCGACCTGGCGGGCCGGGCCGGACTGGTCCGAGAAGTGCCCCTCGATCAGCGCCCGCCCGGCCCATCTCAGTTTCCCCGGCGGGCCTCGATGCGGCCTTCGTTGTAGGCCCGCAGGAGCGCGATCCGCAGGTCGGCAAATCCGATCACCTGTTCCAGCAGCTCCGGCGAATGCGGGATCGGCTCCTTGTCCGCGCCCTCGATGTCGTCGAGGCGCCGGATGATCTTGCGCATGACGGCCTTCTCGCCCTCGATGCCCTGCGCGCTGGCCGCGCCCATCTCCTCGTCGGGCAGGATGACGAACACGGCGCGGAAGTCCTGACCGTCGGCGGTCTGGACAGTCCGGGTGATGGTGCGTTCTTCGGCGATACGAAATGCCATTGCGGGATCTCCGTCAGGTCAGGGTGAGGGTCCACTGGTCGTTGCCCGAGCCGGGCAGCGGGACCAGGTTGAGCGGCCATTCCATGATGCCCTGCGCCTCGGTCGGATTGCCGGGGCGCTGGACCTGGCAGGTCGGGGCCGAGAGCGCCGCGATGCGGCCGGCGCCGGTGCCGTGGGTCAGCGCCACCGCGACGGCGGTCTGGTCCTGCGCCAGCGCCCAGGGATCGAGGGTCGAGAGCGCCACGGCCTCGACCTGGCATTCGATCATGTCGGACCGGTCGACTATGACGATCTCTTCGGCGCCCACCAGGAACCGCCCTTCCACCTGGTTGCCCAGGCCCAGCTTGAAGCTGCGCATCACCATGTCCTCGCCCCCGATGGTGAAGAGCGGCGTGGCGGTGTTCGAGGCGATGCGCGGCTTTTGCCAGGCACTGAAGTCGGGCGTAGGCAGCGTGCCGGCGGCGGGCTTGGTCCAGAGGCCGGTGAAGGTGAACTCCAGCACCGGGATACCGCTGGCATTGACCGTGACGTCGCAGTTCCCCCGCGCGCCGGTCAGGGTGAAGAGATGCCCATCGATGTGCAGGTAGAGAGTGACGCTCTCGAAAGCGTCCGAGATCGGGTTGTAGACCACGTCGGTGCCCGGAGTGATCGTTTCGGCGCAGCCGCAGGCGCGCAGGAGCGGCCCCCAGGCCGGCGCGGTCCCGGCGGTTCCCGAGGGTTCCAGCTCGACCTTGAAGCTGATCACCTGGTGGAGGTCGAAGGGGATCGTGGCATTGGCCCCGAGATAGGGCGTGTCATGACCCCGGTCGGCATCGGCGCCCTGCATGGGCTGGATGCTGATCTCGGAGGCAAGGATCGCGTTGGCCCCGCCGGTCGGGGTCGGGTCGGTGCCGTAGGTGGCCTCGATCTTGGCCAGCAGGATCTTCTTGCGGAAGTACATCGGCATGGATCAGGCCTCTTTCTTGGCGGGCTGCGCCGGTTGGGGCGGTTTCGGCGGCTCGGGCCGCGGCGCGGGCTTCGGGGGCTTGACGGTCTGCTTCAGCCCGCCCTTCTCGGTGCGGGTGAAGCTGCCTCCGGATTGCGGGAGCCTGGTCATGTGGGGATCCTCAGCTGGTCGTTGATGCGGAACTCGGTGACAAAGGCCATGAGGCCACGTTGCGAGGGCGCCGGTCGCTCGGCCGAGAGCTCGAAGACGCCGACCTCGTCCCCCGGCGCCCAGCCGCAGATCGCATTCTGGATGTCGGCCAGGAAGCCATCGAGACGGCCCAGGGCACGCTGGCCGCGCGCGTCGGTCGATTGCACGAAGGTGGCGACGGAGACGCCGCGCCGCACCGGCTGGATGAAGAGCCCCGCGCCCATCGTCTGGGCCGCGACGCCCGTGGTCGTGCCGGGCAGGACATAGGCGTTCACGCCGCCGCTCGGGACACGGCCGTCCTTCAGGATGGCGGTGAACTCAGCGGCCAGGCCGACCCGGCCATCCAGCTCCGGAACCTGCGCTTCCAGGCGTGCCTTGACCTCGGCCAGCATCAGATGAAGCCCTTGAGGTTGTCGGGTGTGAAGGGCCGCTCGCGGTCGTTGACGCGCACGCCACCGGCCCCGGTCTCGGAGGGGGTCACGCCATCGGCGTCCAGGATCACGTTGCCCCTGGCGATCTCCTGCAGCGTCTTGATGGCCTGGCTGTAGTCGCGGACGATCTTCTCGTTGGGCTCGTAGACATGCAGCGTGTAGATCGCGATCTCGCGGCTGATCTTCGGGATCGGGTCGGGCGTCACGGCGAAAGGCAACGTGTAGCGGCCCTTGACGTAGCCGTCGATCAGCGCGTCCGCCTCGGAGATCGCGCGGGTCACCGTGTCGGCGTCGATGGTGCCCGTGGCCAGCTCGCCCCGGTCGGTCAGGTCGATCAGCAGCCGGGTGCCGTAGCGCTCTTCGAGATCTGCCTGTGTGCAATAGGGCATGTGAAGGACCGTTCAACAGGGGTGAAAAGCCCCGGCGGCGCGGGGGCGCAGCCGCCGGGAAAGTGGCCCGCCGCGCCCCCTCGGCACGGCGCGCGGTGTCAGTCTTGAGGCAGACCGGACAGGGTGAGCTTGGGATCGCCGGCCAGCATGGCGATCTCGTCATCGCTCAATTCGGCCAGGGGGATCTTCACCGACTCGGGCGAGAAGTGCCGCCCGGCCCGCCAGCGGCCCTTCCTGGGACCGATGACGGTCAGCACGCCTTCGGGCGGCTGTTCCGGGTCGGAGGATTTGATGGGGGCGGCGCCTTCGCCCGCCCCCTGCACCGGCCCGGGACCGTCGCTGGTCCCTTCCGGCGTGGTATCCGTTGCGGTCTGCTCTGCCTCGGCCTCGGCCTCGGCGATCTTCTCGGCCACCGTCTCGTCCTTCCAGCGCGGGCTGGTGGAGATCCCGAGTTCGGCGGCGCGCGCGTCAAGTTCCTCGCGGGTCATCACTCAGCCCCTCACGCCAGCCAGGGCACGACGAGCAGTTCGGCGGTGCCTTTCCACTCGTTGGTCTCACCGCCCGAAGCATACTCGGAGTTGAGGATCTTGCGGCCGGCGCTTTCCAGCGAGGGCGGCACCACCAGCAGGTTCGACATCAGGCCCAGCGGGCGGCCATAGTCGCCCTTCATGCCCGAGAGCGCGGCGCGGCCGGCGGCATAGGCGCTGGCATCCAGCGTCTGCTTCGACCCGTAGGCCATCTGCCAAAACCCGAAGCCAGCGTTCGCCCGTGCATCGGCACCGTAGACGAACTCCTTGTTCATGAAGACGTTCTGGTCCTGCTCGCGATCCAGCGAGACGAACTTGAAGTCCTTGCGCTTCTGCAGGATCAGCGGCTTGAGCGCCCGGCGGGTGTCCAGCAAGTACCAGCCCGTGCCCGACCCGCCGCCCGTGTTCGAAACGGTGGTCGGGTTGCCATCCTCGTCCAGGACCGGGTGGTCGGTGTCGAAGAAGTTTTGACCGTCGTAGCACTCGGTCGAGAAGCCTTGGGCCAGAAGCCCGAAGACCATGAGGTCCCACTCGGAGCCGGTCGACATGCCCATCTCTTCGAAGAGCGGCGCATAGATCCCGAGGTTGTCGGTCTCGATGTCGTCCCGGTCCACGCCGATGGTCAGTTCGAGGGGCTTTTCCTTGATGGCATAGTCGTGCTGCATCAGGTTCTGGACGAGACGGGGACCGATCCATTCGCGGACGCGCGGGATCTTCCCCAACCAACCGTACTTCTGCTCCTTCTGCGTAGACCGGACCTCGGTCGCGATACGGCTCCACATCGGATCGGCCTGCCCCAATCCGCGTTGGAAGGAAGCGTTGAAACCGACGCGCAGGCTGTTCAGGTTTGCGGCATTGATGAGCATGTCAGGGGTCCTCTCAGGCCGCGGCTACGGCGGTCAGGGCCTCGTCCAGGCGGACCCAGACCCCGTTGGCGTCGACACCTTCGATCAGCCCGGCGGGCGAGCGCGTGGAGGTGCCATCGGTCTTGGCGACGGTCTGATCGTCGACGGCGTAGCAGACGTTCCCGATCTCGGCCTTGGTGATCTCGTCCGCCGCCGCCGAGTTGGCGAAGCGGTAGATGCCAGGGCGGTAATCGCAGGTCAGGTCACCCGCCGACCCTGCGGAGTTGTCGACCCGCTCCTCGGCACGGCCGGCACCGATCAGGCCCGTGGCGGTCTGGCCCTCGACCAGGTTGCCCGAGGCATCCCGCATCACCAGGGCGCCGGCATAGATCAGGGTCGAGGCGGCAACGTCGCCCTGGCGGATGTCACCCTCGAAACGGGGTGTGTTGCGGTCTGCGGTCAGTGCGGCCATCAGGCTGCCTCCTCTTCGCCCGCGTCAGCCTTCAGCTGCGCAAGAAAATCCTCGTGAGACACCCCGAGCTGGTCGGCGACCACCTTCTGGTCGGCGCTCAGCTCGGTGATCGCCTCGCCCTTCGGGACGGGATTGGCGGTGTGGGTCCGCGAGAGCTTGGGCAGCCGGCTAACCAGCTTCTCCGCGCGCTCGGGATTGTCGATCCAGAGCGCCGACAGTTCCGCGCGCAGCTCCGCATCGATGGCGCGACCTTCGGCCACCTTCTGGTCCAACCACCGCTCGGCGCGCAGATCGCCCAGCTGCTGGGTCAGTTCGGCCACCTCGTCGGCGTCGCCGGCATTCGCCACGGCCGCCTTGGCCAGGACGGTCAGCTCCGCCACGCTGGCGCCCTCCTCGGCCCCCAGTGCAAGCGCCAGGGTGGAGAGCTCGGCGGGCTTCTCCGCGCCCTTCTTCAGCTTCGAGATGGCGGCGAGGATCGCGTCCTCACCGGCATCTTCCGCGAGGCCCAGGGCCTTCGCGATTGCGGCCATGTTCATGTCGTCTGTCTCCTCGGAAAGGGATGCGATGGCCCCGCCCAGCGCGGGGGTATTGGTCAGGGAGGCGTGGAAGATCCGCGCCACCTTGCCGGTGGCCTTGTTGAAGGACATCACCGGCGAGATGCCGTGATAGGCGCGGTCGGCCATCAGCTCGGCGCCCTTGCTGTTCCAGGTCACACGCCCCCAGATCCCGTCCGGACGGCCCTGCAGCTCCTCGATCCAACCCACGGCCGGCGCATCGCCGCCTTTCGGGGCGGAGCGCGTGGTGGCGTGGTTCACGTCGATGAAGATCCGCTCACCGGATGCGGTGCTGGCGGCGATCAGCTCCTCGGCGCTGTCGTAGAACCAGGGGCCCCGCCCATCGATAGAGCGGAACTTCTTGTTCGGCGCAGGCAAGAGCTGGATCCATTGTGGCGGGGCTTCACCTTCCAGCGAAAGAGCCACCGCCTCGAAGGACGAGATATCGGGTCGCGTGTTCATGAGGGCAAAATGCCCGGCGCCGCGCCCCTGTTACGTTGGCAAGGTCGTGCTGCGGTATCCCATGGAACTGCCGGTGCGTTCTGGAATAGAGGGCAGCGCAATTTAGGTGAGAGCATCAGCTTTAGAACTGCCGACATGCGTGACACCGGCCCATGCCGGTCATTCATGACGTTCGTAACAAACGGCAGGTTTGAGCCTTTGATGTCGAACCTGTTCGTTAATCTCTATTCGAAAACAATATCGGCCCTCTTGAACATATAGCGGTGCGTCACCACTATATCTGGTATGTCCATGGTCGCCATGGCGTCCGACGTGA
>NZ_JARAMO010000165.1:0-19998 GCF_028807275.1 Mameliella sp. AT18 | reverse complement strand
ATCGCGCTGACGCCGGTGAAATTCGGCATCTCCTTTACCGCGACCTGGTACAATCAGGCGGGCGCCTTGGTGCATGTCTACAACGACGGCTCCATCCACCTGAACCACGGCGGGACGGAGATGGGGCAGGGCCTGAACACCAAGGTGGCGCAGGTTGTGGCGGATGCCTTCCAGGTCGATTTCGAGCGTATCAAGATCACCAAGACCACGACCGAGAAAGTGCCGAATACCTCGGCCACTGCGGCCTCTTCGGGGTCCGACCTGAATGGCATGGCGGCGCTGAACGCGGTCGAGCAGATCAAGGCGCGGCTGGTGGAGTTCGCCGCCGAGAAATGGGGCGTGGCCCCCGAGGCCGTCCGGTTCCTTGCCAACCAGGTGCATATCGGCGACGAGGTGCTGCCCTTCGACAAGTTCATCAAGGCTGCCTACATGGCGCGGGTGCAACTCTCGGCGGCGGGGTTCTACAAGACGCCCAAGATTCACTGGGACCGCGACAAGGGGCAGGGGCGCCCGTTCTACTATTTCGCCTATGGCGCCTCCTGTTCCGAGGTCACCATCGACACGCTGACCGGGGAATACCGGATCGACCGGACGGACATCCTGCATGACGTGGGCCGCTCGCTGAACCCGGTGCTGGACAAGGGCCAGGTCGAAGGCGCCTTTGTGCAGGGCATGGGTTGGCTGACCAGCGAGGAACTCTGGTGGGATGACGCGGGCCGGCTGCGGACACACGCGCCGTCGACCTACAAGATCCCGCTGGCCTCGGACCGGCCGCGCATCTTCAACGTGAACCTTGCCGACTGGTCGGAAAACCGCGAGCTGACGATCAAGCGGTCCAAGGCCGTGGGTGAGCCGCCCTTCATGCTGGGCATCTCCGTGTTCGAGGCCCTGTCGATGGCGGTGGCCTCTGTCGCGGACTACCGGGTCTGTCCGCGCCTCGATGCCCCGGCCACGCCGGAACGCGTGCTGATGGCCGTCACACGCCTGCAGGCCGGGGGCTGATCCGATGGCATCCGCAGTCAGGTCATTGGCGGAATTCCTCGGCGCGGAAAAGGCGGTAGTCCGCGTGGAGCTGAGCCGCGTGCGCGGCTCTTCCCCGCGCGGGGAGGGGACAGAGATGTTCGTCGCCGCCGCGGCCCTCTGGGGCACCATCGGGGGCGGACAACTGGAATACCGCGCGATCGAAACCGCCCGCGAGATGTTGCGGGACGGGGATCTGAGCCAGTCGCTGGACCTGCCGCTGGGCCCCGAGATCGGCCAATGCTGTGGTGGGCGGGTCGAGATGACCCTGACGCGGATGCGCGGCTCGGACATGCGCGCGGCGATCCGGCGTGACAGCGAGGCCACTGAGACGCGCCCGCATGTCTACGTTCTGGGTGCCGGACACGTGGGCCGCGCGCTGGCCGACCAGTTGCAGAATCTGCCCGTGCACTGCGTCGTGATCGACACCCGGCCCGAGGAAATCGCCCTGTGTTCGGCGGATGTGGACACCCGGGTCCGCGCGATCCCCGAGATCGACATCATGACCGCCCCGGCGGGCAGCGCCTTTATCGTGCTGACCCATGATCACGCGCTGGATTTCCTGCTGGCGTCATCCGCCCTGGAACGCGGTGACGCGGCCTATGTCGGCATGATCGGCTCTGCCACCAAGCGGGTGAAATTCAAGAACTGGATGCGCCGGAACTGCGAGAGCGGCGACATCGACAAACTGATTTGCCCCATCGGGGCAAGCGGTAGCCGCGACAAGCGGCCCAGCCTGATCGCGGCCTTTGTCGTGGCCGAAGTCATGGCTGAATTGACCTCTGAACCTGCCGCAGCCGGCCCAAGGGAGACGGGGCCAACACCCCGATCGGGCCATCACCACGACCAGAGAGGAATGTGGGCCTGATCCCTCGGGCCCTGGGACTGGTCATATCGGAGGAGGAAGCCGTCATGGACGGGGGAACCTATAGCTACAGGCTGTTTACACGCAGCGATTTCAGCGCCTTCTGGGCGCTGTTCACCGACAACCTTGTGAACCTGCTGATCTTGTCCGGGGTCTGCCAGTTCGTGTTCCAGATGCCGCCGGAGATCGTCTATGGCCGCATCGTGCCTGGTGCGGCGGTGGCCATCCTGGCGGGCGTCGCGGTTTACACGCTCATGGCGAAATGGGCGGCGACGCGCCAGGGCCGGGACGTGACCGCATTGCCCTACGGCATCTCGACGCCGGTGATGTTCGTCTATCTCTTTGGCGTCATCGGGCCGATCTACTGGGCGACGCAGGATCCGTTGCTGGCCTGGCAGGTGGGCATCGGCGCGGGGTTCATGGGCGGAATCGTGGCGGCGTTGGGCGCCGTGGTTGGGCCCTACCTCAAACGTATCACGCCGCGCGCGGGGATGCTGGGCACGCTCTGCGGTATCGCTCTGGTCTTTATCGGGTCGGTGCCGCTGGCCGAGATCTTTGAAAACCCGGTCATCGGCTTCACCTCGTTGTTGTTCATCCTCTGGGGGCTGATCGGGCGGTTCCGCCTGCCGGGCAACGTGCCCGCGGGCCTTGTGGCCATCGGCGCCGGCACGGTGATCGCCATCGTTCTGGGCGAGGCAAAGTTCGATTTCTCCGGCGTCGGGGCCTATCCGCCGGTGCCCTACATCGGCGACATGATCGCGGGCATCCAGTACCTGTTCGCCAACCCCGAGCTGTTCCTGGTGCTGATCCCGGTGCAGATCTACAACTTCATCGAGACGATGAACAACGTCGAGAGCGCCGAGGCCGCCGGGGACAGCTATCCCGTGGGCCTGTGCCAGGTGACGGACGGGGCGGGCACGATGATCGGCGCCGTCTTCGGTTCCCCGTTCCCGACCACGGTCTACATCGGTCACCCGGCCTACAAGCGGCTGGATGCGCATGCGGGCTATATCGTCGGGGTTGCCCTTTTGATCGCCGCCGCCGCCTTCCTGGGCTTCCTGTCCTTCCTGGCCGGGTTGATCCCGATTGCCGCCGCGGCGCCCGTGCTGGTCTTCGTCTCGGTCAGCCTGATCACCAACACCGCCTGGTCGATCAAGCCGATGCACATGGCCGCCGTGTCCTTTGCCATCCTGCCGCATATCTCGGAGTTCCTGATGGTCAAATGGGGCTCGCTGATGAACGCGCTGCGCGCATCCGGTGTCGAAGGGCTGCCCGCCCTGGGGGATGCGAACCTGACCGCTGCCCTGTTGATGGAAGGGGCGCATTACGAGGGTCATCTTGCGCTCAGCCAGGGGGCGATCCTGACCGGGCTGATCTGGGGCGCCATCGTGGCCGACGTGATCGACGCGCGGTTCCGCATGGCGGGGGCTTTTGCGCTGGCGGCAGCCGCGATGTCCTCGCTGGGGATCATCCATGCGCCGACCCTTCAGATGCCGCAGTTCGACGGGATCACCCTGGGCTACGTCATCATCGGGGCCTTCCTGTACCTCTACCCGCTCGTGGCTCCGAAAGAGGACCTGGAAGAGCGCGTGATCGTGCCGGACGAACCCGACATGATGGACGATATTCCGCCCGCGCAGCGCGCCTGACACACCAAGGGGCGGCCCCGCAGGCCGCCCCGCCAAATGATGAGATACCCCATGACAGAGACACTCCTGCGCGGCCGCATCCTGAGCTTTCACCGCGCCCCGGCGGATGGTGAGGATACCGACGCCTTTACCTACATCGAGGACGGCGCCCTGTGGCTGCGGGACGGGATGATCGTCCGGCGCGGCGATTTCGACGAAGTGGCCAAGGAGGCCGCCGGCGTGCCCGTGACAGATCATCGCCCGCACCTGCTGATGGCCGGGTTCATCGACACGCATATCCATTTTCCGCAGGTCCAGGTGATCGCCTCCTGGGGCGCACAACTGCTGGACTGGTTGAACAGCTACACTTTCCCCGAGGAAACCCGCTTTGCCGATGAGGCGCACGCCGCGCGCATGGCGACGGCCTTCATGGATCAACTCGTTGCGCATGGCACGACCAGCGCCGTGGCCTACTGTTCGGTGCATGGCACCTCGGTCGAGGCCTATTTCGCCGAAGCCACCCGCCGGAACATGCGGATGCTGGGCGGCAAGGTGCTGATGGATCGCAATGCGCCGGACGGGCTGCGCGACACGCCGCAATCGGGGTATGACGACAGCACGGCGCTGATCGGCAAGTGGCACGGCACAGGGCGTTGCGACTATGTCATCTCGCCCCGTTTCGCCATCACCTCGACGCCGGAACAGATGGAGATGGCGCAGGCCTTGGCGTTGGAAAACCCGACTTGCCACATCCAGACCCACCTGTCGGAAAACCGCGACGAAATCGCCTATACGCTGGACCTCTACCCGCAGGCGCGCGACTACTTGGACGTCTACCAGACCTATGGCCTCTTGCGGGGCAACAGCCTGCTGGGCCATGCCATCCACCTTGAGCCGCGCGAGATCGACGCCCTGGCAGAGAGTGGCGCGCATCCGGTGTTTTGTCCGACTTCCAACCTTTTCCTTGGCTCTGGCCTGTTCGATCATGGCGGGCTGTCGGCGCGCGGGATCACCAGCGGGATCGCCACGGACGTGGGGGCAGGCACCAGTTATTCCATGCTGCAGACTCTGAACGAGGGCTACAAGGTGTTGCAACTGCAGGGGCAGGCGCTGCATCCCTTGCAAGCCTTCGACTGGGCCACGCGCGGCAACGCCGAAGTGCTGGGCATGGCAGACCGGATCGGAACGCTGGAGGAAGGCACCGAGGCGGACATCGTCGTGCTGAACGCCAGCGCGACTGGGGCGATGGCGCTGCGCATGGAACGCGCAGAGACTCTGTCCGAAGAACTGTTCATCCTGCAGGTCATGGGCGACGACCGGGCTGTCGAAGAGGTCTATGTCGCCGGGCAGGCGAGCAAGACGCAAGGCGCGCATTCCGCCCGCGTGGCGGCCTGACATTGCGTCAATCGCGTTCCAGGCGGTCGTAGACCAGCGTCAGGGAGCCGAAGGCGATTTCGTCCCTTTGCTTGTCCAGCGGATCGGCGCGAAAGCTCGACGGCCAGGCCTCGAAAAGGGTCCACCTGGCAGCTTCCGATCCGCCGTCCTGGGCGGAAAGCGTGACAAGGACGGTGCGACGGGAGATGTTGCCCGTCACCGTCGCGTTGCACCAATCCCAAAGCCGGCTGTCCACGGTCGCGCCATGCCGCAGGGTTACGGGCGATACCTTGGCCTTGCCCGGTAGATGCCGCACGGAACCGGAACCGGCGCCGCCCTCGCGATAGGGGATCGCGTCGATACGGGCGCCCATGCCCTCGATGTCCTGGAAGCGGGCGACCGCCTCACCGTCAAGATACAGGGTAAAGAGGGCGGCAAGGCCGGGATCGTCAGGCATGGCTCAGACCTCGGAGTCGGAGGTGGTTTGCATGATCCGGATCACGACGAACTCCGCAGGTCTGACCGGGGCCACGCCGATCTCGATGATCAGCCGGCCCGCATCGAGGTCGGCTTGAGTCATGGTGGTGGCATCGCACCTGACGAAGAACGCCTCTTGGGTTGTCGACCCCATCAAGGCCCCGTCGCGCCAGAGCATGTTCAGGAATTCCCAGACGTCGCGGCGGATGGATTTCCAGAGGGTGTCGTCATTCGGTTCGAAGACAGCCCATCGCGTGCCTTGCTGGATGGAGAGTTCGATCAGTGTCAACAACCGGCGGATATTGACGTATCGCCATTCGCTGTCCGCCCCCGTCAGGGTGCGCGCGCCCCAGATCCGGATCCCGTCGGAAAATTGCCGGATGGCATTCACGCAGGCCGGGGCCAGGATGTCCTGATCGGCATCGGTGAACAGACGTGAAAGCCCAAGTGCCCCGCGGAGTGGCAGATTGGCGGGGGCATGATGGACGCCGCGCGTGGAGTCATTGCCCGCGTAGGCCCCGCATATATGGCCGGACGGGGGACAGGCGATCATTTCCCCGGTCTCGGGGTCGCGGACCTCGATCCAGGGGGCATAGACCGCTGCCATACCCTGCAACGCATTGCGGGGGCGCAGGCCGCCTTGATCCTGCGTGCGGGCAAGGTCGGCAATCGCCCCACCTTCGGCCATGTCCAGAACGGCGAAACGGTCCTTTCGGGTCTCGCAGTTGGTAAGGATGGCCTCGACGCTGTCGGCGTCGGTGAAGCCGGGCGCGGCGATGAGGCTGATGCCTTCCATCGCCGACAGGGTTTCAAGGTCATCCGCCGAGATGGTCGTGGCGTCTTGGCCCAGGTTGACGACGTAAAGCCGCGCGCCGCCGTTCTGGAAAAACCCGTCAACGGCAAGCGATAGCGGGGTGCTGCCCTGACCGTCACCTTGAAAACGGCGCTGGAAGCCTGGCCAGGACGTGACGAAGACGGGCTTGCGCAGGTGGGCATCGGCTTGCGGTGCGACACCCAGGAAGGCAGCAGTCGAGGTGCCGACGCCGGTGATCGGGTGGGCGCCGGAGCTGACGTCTTGGATGTAGACGCCGGGCCGCCTGTACTCTGCCATGTCGCTTCCTTTCGCCAATGCCGCGCAGCCCTGCGGATCGGCGGGCGTGACACAACTATTACGCGATCCTAGCATGAACCCGCCGCTGTGCGCATCCGGCGTTTACGCCTTGTTGGTGATCCAGCGGCACTGGTAGGGGGCCAGCGTCACGCCGTCCTCTTCGGGGTGCAGGGTCTCGCCCGACAGCAGGTCGATCCATTCCTCGTCCGCAATCAGGTTCAGCGACTTGGGCGGCAGGTCCACCTCTTCGGCAGAGACGTTGTGCAGGGCAAAGATCGACTGGCTGCGATCCAGTGCCTGACGCCAGACCGCAAAGACCCTGTCATCCACGGAGAGCGTGAAATTGGTCGCGTTTGGATGAAAGGCCGGTTGTTTCGTGCGCAGCCGCAAGCGGTCCGACAGTGCCGTCAGAACGCGGGACTGGTCGCTGTCCGGGTCGGCCAGCTTGTCCCGCAGTTCCGGGTAGTTCCAGCGATGCCGGTTGATCGCCCGGTTCATGCCGCGCCGCGCCACCCCCTCCAGGTCGTTTTCCGTCGCCAGCATGGCATGGATGTAGAAGGCCGGGATGCCCTCCAGCGACATGACGATGGTCTGCGAGCAGATGAAACGATCCACCTGCAGCCCGTCCTCGCCCTTGTAGGTGCGCTGCATGGCGGAAAAGAAGGTGGTGTTCAGCTCGTAGACCGCCGTGCCGCCGCCGGGCAGCGCCCGCATCGAGGCAAGGCCGCCAGTGGCCTGCACGGTCTTGATCATCTGGGCGATTTCTTCGTCCGGCAGCAGACCTTCGGCGGGGCGCATCCCGATACCATCGTGGCTGGACGAGAAGTTGAGGTAGGCGCAGCCTTGCGGCGCCGGGGGCATGGCCCGCTGCCAGTTCGACAGCGCCCGTGCGTCGCCGGCCAGCATCGCATGCAGGATCAGGGGCGGCAGCGGGAAATTGTAGATCCAGTGCGCCTCGTTCAACTGGCCGAAATAGCTGAGGTTCTCCGTCTTGGGGACATTGGTTTCGGTCAGCAGGACGATCGGCTCGGCTGCGAAATCCGCCAGCACGCGCAAGAGTTGCACGATGGCATGTGTCTTGGGCAGGTGGATCGAGGGCGTGCCCGGCTCCTTCCAGATGAAGGCCACGGCATCCAGGCGGATGATTTTGACCCCGGCATCGACGTGCAACCGGATGATGCGGATGATCTCCAGCAGCACCTCGGGGTTGCGGAAATCCAGGTCCACCTGGTCATGGCTGAAGGTGCACCAGACATGCTTGAGCCCGTTCGAGGTTTCGACCTCCTGCAAAAGCGGCGTGGTGCGGGGACGGACCACGGCAGAAAGGTCATCTTCGGGTGAGGCTTCGTAAAAGAACTTGTCGTAGGGTTCCTGTCCCTGCCGGTAGGCGTTGAACCAGGTGCCTTGGCTTGAGACATGGTTCAGCACCAGGTCGGACATCAGGTGCCATTCCGCGCCGATCCGACTGATGTCGGGCCAGTCGCCCAGCGTCGGGTTCACCTTGCGGTAATCGGTGACGGCAAAGCCGTCGTCCGAGGTGAAGGGAAAGAAGGGCAGGATATGCACGCCGTTCACCACGCCCGGCATGTAGTTGCCGAGGAAGTCGCGTAGCAGGTCCAGCGGCTTGTAGACCCCGTCGATCAGGCTGTCGCCGTAGGTGATCAGCACCGCGTCTTTCTGCGACCAGAGCGCATTGCCCGGCTTGCGAGCACGCTTGCGGGCCGAGGCGCTTTCCGGCCAGAAGGCCTCGATCACCTGGGCGGTCAGTTCATCGGTGTCACGGTCGGGATAGATGCGCATCAACAGGGCGCGCAGGCGGTTGGAAAGCTGTGCGGGCGGCGTCATCGCGGATGGTCCGGCTGTGGTCATGCTTCCAATATAATCCCGTCGCGCCCGACCTTGGAAGCGGCACGCGCCGAAAGTGGCGCGATTTCAGGCCTTTTGCACGGATGTTGGGCGGGCTGGGGGCTTTCCCCCGGGTCGGACCCACAGTAGGACGGAACGGCGCAACCGCGGGAGGCCCGGAGATGGCAGAGGAAGAACTGGCACGCATCACGACATCCGCATCGCGCCGGGTGATCGGGGTCGTCTCGATGCTGGGCCTGGGTGGCCTGATGCTGTGGATGGCCTTCATGACGGCGGGAATGGCGCTGGGCTGGAAGGTCGTGCTGATCGCGCTGGGTGCCGGGGCGCTCTGGGCGGGTCAGGTCATGTGGCAGGCCACGGGGCATTCGCTGATCCTGACCGAAGACGCGCTGACCGACAGCGACGGCACCGTGGTGGCCCGCCTGGACGAGATCGAAAAGGTCGACCGAGGGATGTTCGCGATGAAGCCGTCGAACGGGTTCATCATCATCCTGAAGGAGCCGGGGTCCCGCGTCTGGCGGCTGGGCCTGTGGTGGCGGCTGGGCCGGCGGGTGGCTATCGGTGGCGTCACTGCGGCCTCTCAGACCAAGCCTGTGGCGGACATCATGATCCACCTGCTGAGTCAGAGAAACAGCTGACCAGACAGCGAAGGGGCCACGGCAGATGCCGCGGCCCCCTGCCTTTCGGGCAGCCGTTTGGGGTAATCAGGCCGGCTGCTCAAAGACGACTTGCGGCGCATAGCGCGGGCGCGTGAAACTGTAGGTTCGGATCTCGAAGGCATCGAGGCCGACACTGAACACCGGGCTGTAGCTGTCCCATGTCTCGACCAGGATCAGCTGTTCGCCGTTCACGCCCGACGGCAGCTTGTCTGCATAGGCCGCGAGATCCGCGTTGGAGAGGCTCGGATAGTCGCCGCGCTGCTGAGACCAGCTGACCCGCCATCCGCCATAGCTGTCGCTGTACTGCACGATGGTGATGCGCAGGTCGCTGTCGGCGCCGCCGGTTTTGGTTAGGTGGCGTAAAAGGTGGCGGGCATTGGTCAGGTAATCCGGCGTGATCGCCTCGGTCTCGCGCGAGAGCATGTCGCCGATGACGTAATTGGCCTTCTGGTTGACGGCCTGTTGGCGGAAGGCGTCGAAATAGGTCCATCCGACACCGAAGAGGAACAGCAGCGCGGGAAAGACGATGACCGCCTCGACGTTGACGAAGCCACGAGAGTCGCGGGCAAAGCGCGAAAGGAAAGAGGGAAGGCGCATGGCTGGATCTCCTCAGCTGGGCTCGTAGACAAAGGCAGAGGTCGACACGATGGCGGTATAGCCTTCGGCGTCCTTGGGCAGGCTGGCGTTCAGCGTGGAAGCCGGTGTCAGCGGACGGAACTTGTAGCAGGCGCGCAGGAACATCACCTGGCCTCCGCCTCCGTGGCTGAAACTGCGTTGCGGTGTCGCCTCCTGGCTGACATCGACGCAATCGGCCGAGGCCGGTGGTTCGACGTAGTTGCGCATGTTCAGCGGGATCATTTCCAGCTGTAGCGTCTCGGTGCAGCCGGGCAGGACGGTGGTCTTGGCACAGATCGCCGCCTTGAGCACGTCGTGGCTGGGCGCGGTCACGCCGATTTTCAGATCGCGCACGGACTGGTCGAGCGCGCGTTCCAGCTGGGTATGGCGCACGGTGATCATTCCGATCTCGACCGCCGAGACGATGATCGCCACGAACAGCGGAACCCAAAGGGCGTAGGGAACCACCGCGTTGCCTGCCTCGTCGGACCAGAAGCGGCGCAGGGCGGGAAAGGATGCGCGGGTCATTGGGTCAGCCTCAGTTGGGTGATGGTGCGTGCGATACCTGCGAAAGTGTCATGCAGATCGGTGCCGTTGACGTCGAAGAAATGCGCGGGGGAAGAAGCGCAGTTCGCCATGGCCTCCAGACCGCGCGGGGGGGCTTCGAAACCGATGGCAAAGACCACGATGCCCTGGGCCTTGGCGGAGTCGCAGATCGCATCCAGTCGCGCATCGGCGCTGTTTGGGCCCGCAACGACCTCGTAAGGTTGCGAAATCGTCCAGTAGCGCGCACTGCTGATGTAACCGTGGTTGACCGGCTGCGAGAAAAGGTGGCTTGCGGCCGCCTGCGTGCCGAAACGGTCGTAGAGTTCGGTGTAATTCAGCTCGTGGATGTGATCAGGATTGCCGCCAAGCCCGTCGACCGTGGACTGATAACGCTCTGACCAGTCGTTGCCAGTGCGGGTCCAGTAGTATTTCGCGATCTCGGTTCCGGTTGACCAGCTCGTGAAGTCGAAGGTCGAGTAGTTGTGTGTCTTGCCCGGGATCGTCTCGTGGTTCATGGTCGGTCCGACGTCGGGCAGAGTGCCATTGGTATCGTCGTTCACTCCGTAATACAGGGAGGTGTTCCCGGCCTTGATCGACGCGCCCATGAAATGCGCGCTGTCGGTCAGATCCCCATCCGTTGCGATCAGGGTCGCGATCGCACCTTCCAGGAAATCGTCAAGGTCCTTCGGTCCTCCATTCGGGAAACCTTCGATCTTGTGCGCGATATCCTGTATTCCGTCGTTGTTCGTGTCGAAGTAGAACACGATGTTCGAAATGTCCTGCGAATAGGTCGGGAAGTAGTTGGTGATGTCGCTGCCGGTTCTATAACGTTCCAGGCGCACCGAGTAGTCATCGTCGGCAAAGGTCTCGGTGCCCTTGGTATTGACCCAGACGCCGGTCATCGCGCCAGGATCCTTCATGTTGTCGGGCAGGTCGTATTGCGTGGTGTTTTCTCCGTCTGTCATCACGACGATGTATTTCACCGTGTTGTTCACGTCGAAATCCACGGGGCGCGAGGCATTCGAGACGGCTACAAGGCCATCGCCAACCATAGCCTGGACCGCGGGACGAGCAGCAGGATCAAGCAGCGCGGTGCCCCATTTCATGCCGACGTCGATCGCCGTATTGCCCCAGGCCTCAAGTGCGCCGATCTGCGTCTTCAACTGGGTGGCGTCTGAACTATGCGGCAGGATCGCGGCATTTTCGCCGTCGCGGCACCACTGGTAGGGGGTATAGCCTCCGATGGTCGAGCGCGAATAGGGGTCGAAGTGGCCGACCTGTTCCAGCGGTGTTTCCGGTGAAAGCGCCGTTGTTGCAAAGGAATCCGCAGAGAACTCGGCACAAGCTGAATGGTGATGCTGGCGGTCCAGGGTGAAGTATTGCGACACCGTCGTACCCATGTTCACAGTGGCGTTGTAAGGAACGACTGAGATCGAAACCCCGGTATCGGTCCCGGGGGGCATCAGGATGTCTACGAATTCCTGTGCAGCGTTGCGCAGGTTGTCGATCTTGCTGTTTCCGGCCATCGACCCCGACACGTCGAGCACCATCGAGATTTCCAGGTTGGAACTGGAATACTCGGCTGCGGCAAGTCCCGAGGCATCCAACGAGTTCACGCCGATCAGGGACATGAAGCCCGAATGGATCGAAGCCTCGCCCATTGCAGCCACACGTTTTGAAGACAAACCCTGTTCGGCCTGAACCGACGTCAGCGCATCGCCCAGGCCCATGACCGTCAGATAATCGCGGACAACGATCTCGGGCGCTTGCACGTTCTCGATGTTGGCAGCGGCCAGCACGGCGCGGTCGAGCGTGTTCTGCACCTTGGTGCGCTTCAGTTCGGCATGCATCATGTCGACGCCGACACCGCCGAAAATCATCATGACCAGCGATCCGACGATCGCGAGGTAGGACATGTTGCCGGACGTGTCGGTTGCAAAGTGGCGGAGCCTGTCCCGCAGGCCCTTGCCGCAGGGTGCAATCGCCGTGAGGCTGGTGGTTGATCTAAACATTCGGACACCTTTCAACCGGGTCGTCACGGCAGCCCCAGAAACCGTGGACGGATCAGTTTTGATGACAATTTTATGCCATTTCAAAATGGCCAAACTTGGGCAGTTAGAATTGAGTTTTCGTTGAATTCTAGAGAGTTGTCTGGACAGTGCGGAGCAACTTGTGGGCATTGTTTCACCCTTGCCGACGATGGTCCCCCTTGGGTTGTGGGAGGCCTTGCGGGTGCCTGTTGCAGGCCCCGCGGGCGACTCGGACAAATCCGGGGTTGGGACACAGGCCATGCCGGGCTAGGCTGATCCCGCGTGCTCCCGTCAAGAGGAGCCATGCGCGCGGGGTGCAGCGCGCCCCGCGCGGACACTGGAAAGGAAGGAAACCCATGTCCGTCGTTACCGAGCGGCCCGTCGTGCCGTCCAATGAGCCGACCTTCAGACAGTCAGTCGATCTTATGTTCAACCGCGCGGTTGCGCTGATGGACCTGCCGCCGGGGCTGGAGGAAAAGATCAGGGTGTGCAACGCCACCTACACGGTTCGCTTCGGCGTGCGGCTGCGGGGCAAGATCCAGACGTTCACGGGCTATCGCTCGGTGCATTCCGAACACATGGAACCGGTCAAGGGCGGCATCCGCTTCGCCCCCGAGGTCAACCAGGACGAGGTCGAGGCGCTGGCCGCGCTGATGACCTATAAATGCGCCCTGGTCGAAACGCCGTTCGGCGGGTCGAAGGGGGGGCTTTGCGTGGATCCCCGCCAATACGATGAGCACGAGCTGGAACAGATCACCCGGCGGTTTGCCTACGAGCTGATCAAGCGCGATCTCATCAACCCCTCGCAGAACGTGCCCGCGCCCGACATGGGCACCAGCGAACGCGAGATGGCCTGGATCGCGGACCAGTACCGGCGCATGCATACCACCGACATCAACGGCAATGCCTGTGTCACCGGCAAGCCGACCAATGCCGGCGGCATCCAGGGCCGGACCGAGGCCACGGGCCGCGGTGTGCAATATGCGCTGCGCGAGTTCTTTCGCCACCCCGACGACAAGGCCAGGGCGGGCCTCTCGGGCACGCTGGATGGCAAGCGCGTCGTCGTTCAGGGGCTTGGCAACGTCGGGTTCCACGCGGCCAAGTTCCTGCAGGAGGAAGACGGTGCCCGGATCACCGGGATCATCGAGAGGGACGGCGCATTGTTCAATCCCGACGGGCTGGACGTGCAGGCGGTGCGCGATTGGATCGTCCGTCATGGTGGTGTGACGGGCTATCCGGATGCCAATCATACCGCCGATGGAGCGCAGGTGCTGGAGGCGGAATGCGACATCCTCATCCCGGCGGCTCTGGAAGGGGTGATCAACCTGGGCAACGCGCACAACATCAAGGCGCCATTGATCATCGAGGCCGCGAACGGTCCGATCACCGCCGGCGCCGATGACATCCTGCGCGAAAGGGGCGTAGTCATCATTCCCGACATGTACGCCAACGCGGGCGGCGTGACGGTATCCTATTTCGAATGGGTCAAGAACCTCAGCCACATTCGCTTTGGCCGGATGCAGCGGCGCCAGGAAGAGGCCCGGCACGAGCTGATCGTGCGCGAACTGGAACGGCTGTCGGATCACCTTGGCGACAAGTGGTCCATGACGCCGGATTTCAAGGCACGCTACCTGCGCGGGGCGGATGAACTGGAACTGGTGCGCTCGGGGTTGGATGACACCATGCGCACCGCCTACCAGTCGATCAGCGAGGTCTGGCACAGCCGCGAGGACGTCTCCGACCTGCGCACCGCCGCCTTCATCGTGGCCATCGGCCGGGTTGCGGCCAGCTATCGCGCAAAGGGACTCTGACCCCTGCAATTCCAGCGCAGAGGGCGGCCGGATCGGTCGCCCTTTGTGATGAATGCCGACCGAACTTGTAGAAAATCATCTTGTTAGGCCATTCTTCTGCCGCATTTCTGGCCGGAGGGTTGACCGAATCTTACTCGAAAACGGGTCCCGTTCCGCCGGTTTCGTGCCGTGCGGCCAAACCGGAGACCCAAGATGGCAAGATTTGCATTCCCGTCACGTTCTGCCCTGCTGCGCGACTCCAGCGCGATCGGACGTTTCGTCCGTGACGAGAGCGGCAACATCACCATCTATTCAGTCTATATCGCTCTGCTGGCCATGACGATCATGGGCGCCTCTGTCGACCTGATGCGGCAAGAGGCATCCCGGGCGCGGCTGCAGACGACGCTGGACCGCGCGGTGCTGGCCGCCGCCGACCTGGACCAGTTCCAGGATCCGACCTTCGTAGTCAACGATTACGTCGGCAAGGCCGGGCTGGATGCCTTTGTCACCAGTGTCATCGTTACCCAGGGCGTGAACGAACGCACTGTCAGCGCCGATGCGGCGTCCAGCCTGTCGACCCTTTTCCTGCGCATGTCCGGCCAGGATGTCCTGCCCGCCAACGCGCTGGCCACTGCCGAGGAACGCATCGCCAACGTCGAGATTAGCCTGGTGCTGGATATTTCCGGGTCGATGCGCTGGAACGGGCGCCTGGACAACCTCAAGCCGGCGGCCAAGAACTTTGTCCAGAAGGTCATGTCGGAAAGCACCGAAAGCGTCACGACCCTGAACCTGATCCCCTTCGCGGGCACGGTGAATCCGGGCGACGAGATGTTCGAGTATTTCCGCGGCGAACGGCCCTCTGTCCCGGTGGTCGAACCCGAGGTGCCCGAAGGCGGCACGCCGGATTTCTTCCCGCCGTGGGAGCAGGCGATCTCGAACATCGTGATGTATTTCGACACCGACGGTGACGATATCTTTGACCGGGCGCACAAGATCGAGTCCTTTCCCGAGGATGCCCCGCGGGACGTCGACGCGTTCTTTCGCGGTGCGGCGGCCTATGCGGTTGCGCATGACACAAAGCTCAGCTCGTCCAGCGAGTTCCTGGGCATCTCGATCAAGGGTGGTACGCAGACCACGCGCTATTTCACCGTGCGCGGCGATTCCAACGGCCCCGCGTCCGATCTTGGTCCGACCAAGAACAATGGCAAGATCCCCGGCTCGACCTTCAGCTATGGCAGCATCGACTACGAGACATGGGAAACCTCCTACGATGGTCCGGGCGCCGCGCAGGGCCTGGTCGAGATCAACATCAACATGCCGTCCAGCTGTATTGAGATCGACGGGTTTGAATTTGCGAATTCCAACCTGCCCGTCTCGGACGAATACGTTCCCCATTTCCATCACTGGGACGAAGATCCCGAAGTGATGGACTGGGGCTGGTGTCCCGAGGACGACACGGCGATCCAGTATTACTCGGATCACGCGGCCAGCCTTCTTCAGTTCATCGACGACATCCGGATGCATGACGGCACGGGCGCGCAATTCGGAATGAAATACGCGCTGGCCTTGCTGGATCCGACAACTCGCGACGCGGTCAGCCACCTGATCTCCGAAGGCGTGATCGAGGCACGTTTCCAGGGCCGTCCGATCGACTGGGACGATCCGGAGACCGAAAAGTACATTGTCCTGATGACAGATGGCCAGGTCACCGACCAGTTCCGCCCCAACGATCCTTACGCTCCCATCAATGGCGAGGTGGAATTGCTGAACCAGGGGGCGGCCAGCTATCACGTTCGGACCGGGCGGGCATCCAACCTCGATCACCTCTACCAGCAGTGCGACCTGGCGAGACAGCTGGGGGTCACGGTCTTTACCATCGCCTTCGAGACATCGGTCGCGGCTGCCGAGGAAATGCGGCTCTGCGCCTCTTCCGACAGCCATTTCTTCCATGTCCACGGTGCCGAGATCATCGACGCTTTTGACAGCATCGCTCGTCAGATCAACAATCTGAGGCTGATTCAATGAGGGCCTCAACCAAGCCGATTGGTAGTGCGGCCTATCCGATTGGATATGCCAGGCCGCTACAAACACGGAAAAAAACCAATACTGTACCGGTTTCGGCCTCAATGCAGGCACATTTGTTAACCATTCCCTACCGTGGCCAGAAGGGCCTGTGGAAGTGGGAGAATGGTCATGGACCTATGCCAAGCGAAACACGGACGGACGCGCCGGTTTCTGAAACCCGAAGACGGCAACGTCACGGTTTTTTCCGTCTTCATGTTGCTGCTGACCCTCGTGATCTCCGGAGCTGCGGTGGACATCATGCGGTTTGAAGCGACACGCGCCCAGATGCAGACGCAGATGGACCGCGCCGTGCTGGCCGCGGCGGACCTTGACCAATACCTGTCCTCGGACGCGGTTGTCCGCGACTACATGGACAAGGCCGGAATGGAACACGTCCTGCTGGGCACCCAGATCGACTGGGGACTCAACCACCGGACGGTCAAGGCCTGGGGGGAAACCACCATCCCCACCTATTTCCTCAAGATGAGCGGCTATGACAGCCTGACGCCACCGGCGCTGAGCGTTGCCGAGGAAAAGATCGCAAACGTGGAAATCAGCCTGGTGCTGGATATCTCGGGGTCGATGCGCTGGAACGAGCGCATGGTTCGGCTCAAGCCTGCGGCGCAGAACTTTGTCCACAAGGTGATGACGGATGAGACCAACGGCGTGACCACGCTGAACCTTGTCCCCTTCGCGGGCCAGGTTAACCCGGGCGACATCCTTTTCGACTATTTCCGCGGCGAACGCCCGGACATCCCCGATCCGGATCCTGAACCCACTCCCGATCCAGAGCCGGTGGTCGACGACGGTGACTATTTCCCCCCGTGGGACCAGGCGATCTCGAACATCGTGATCTACTTCGACACCGATGGCGACGATATCTACAACCGCGCTCACAAGATCGAAGATTTCCCCGAGATCGCCCCGCGAGATGTCGATGACTTCTATCGTGGAGCGGTGGCCTACATGATTGCCCACGACAGCAAGCTGAGCGATCCCGGCCAGTTCCTGGGCATCTCTATCAAGGGCGGGACGCAGAGAACGCGGTATTTCCAGGTCAAGGGCGACCATAACGGGCCGGACTCGGACCTGGGCCCGACCAGCAACCGCGGCAAGATCCCCGGCAGCACCTATAGCTACGGCACGATCGACTATGCCGCCTGGGCAGAGTCCTACGTTTCACCGAACATGGGTGATCTGGCCGCCGGCGGGGATACGACAGACGAAAGCGCCGACGATCCGATCCACATCAACATGCCCTCCTCCTGTGTCGAGATCTACGGCCCGGAGTTCGACACCACCGAACTGCCATTGTCCGACGACTATGTCCCGCATTTCCACCACTGGGAGATCGACGAAGAAGTCATGGACTGGGGCTGGTGTCCGGGTGAGCAGATGGCCGTGCAGTATTACTCTGCCGACCGCGACGCGCTGTTGCAGTTCATCGCGGACATGCGGATGCACGACGGAACGGGCACCCAATATGGCATGAAGTACGGGCTGGCCCTGCTCGATCCCTCCAACCGGGACGAGGTCAGCCACCTGATCGCCAATGGCCTGGTGGATGCGCGTTTCGAAGGTCGCCCGATCGACTGGCACGACCCCGAGACGGAGAAATACATCGTGCTGATGACCGATGGCCAGACGACGGAGCAGTTCCGTCCGAACGATCCCCGCGACCCCGTCAACGGTGAGGTGGAACTGCTGCAGCAGGGCGCGGGTGCGTACTACAATCTGGCGCTCCAGTCCACGAACAAGACCAACCTGCAAAAGCAGTGTGACCTGGCGCGTCAACGTGGCGTGACCGTGTTCACCATCGCCTTCGAAACCGATGACGCAGCCGCCGCCGAAATGCTCTCCTGCGCCTCTTCGGCCAGTCACTTCTTCCACGTCCAGGGCGCGGAGATCTACGAGACCTTCGATACGATCGCGCGCCAGATCAACAACCTGAGGCTGATCCAATGACCCACCGTCTGATTGAAATGCTCAAGGGGTTCCGCCGCGACGAAGAAGGGTCGAGCACGATCGAATTCTCGATCTATTTTACGGTCTTCTTCTTCATCCTCGCGGCAACGGTCGAGATGGGCTACATGAACTTGCGGCACGCGCTGCTGGAACGGGGGGTGGATCTGGCGACGCGGGAAATTCGGCTGAACACCGGCGCCATCCCCACCTACGAGGAAGTGCGGCAGAAGATCTGCGACGAGGCGGTCATCGTGGACGGCTGCACCGAGAACCTGCGGTTGGAAATGGTGCAGGTGGACCCGCGCAACTTTACCGCCATTCCGCTGGTCGCCGATTGCATCAACGCCGAGGAAGACCCGCGCCCGGTGCGCAATTTCGTGCCCGGGCTGGACAACCAGTTGATGCTGTTGCGCGCCTGCCTGAAGTACAAGCCCGCCATGCCGACCACCTCATTTGGCATGGCCCTGCCCAAGGACGCGCAGGGCTATGCGCAGCTGGTCGCCACATCCGCATTCGTTCAGGAACCGAGGTAAGTGCCATGAACCGCTCTTCGATCCTTTGTCACCTGCGCCGCTTCTCCGCCGACACCCGGGGCAACGTCGCACTGGAAAGCCTGATCTGGCTGCCTTTCATCCTCTTCGTGCTGGCCGCGACCTTTTCGCTGCACGATGCGTTCCGTTACAAGGCGCTGAATACCAAGGCGGCCTACACGATCTCCGACGCCATCTCGCGCGAGACGGACCCGATCGACGCCTCCTACCTGGATGGGATGATCGAACTGCTGGATTTCCTCGTGCGGCCGGGCGGAGATTCCTCCCTGCGGGTGACTTTGGTCCGCTACAACGACAACGATGGCTCCTACGAGGCCGAGTGGTCACAGACCCGGGGCAGTTTCAGCGCGTTGCAGACGGCGCAGGTGACGGACATGTACGATCAACTGCCTCACATGCTGCACAATGAACGGGTGATCGTGGTCGAGACCGAGACCTATTACGATCCGCCCTTTGCTATCCCGGGGCTGACCGGTGCGGGGCTGTTCTACAATTACGGCTTCACCCGACCGCGCTTTGCCCCCAAGATTGTCTGGAGTGACGGCTGAACGCTCAGCCGCCTGCGCCAGGCACGAAAACGTCATGTTCCGTCGCCTGGGGGAATTGATCCCGGGCGGCGAGGCTGCTTTGCTACGCCCCGGTACTTTTGGAGGGGGCGATGCGCTTTTCCGGTTTGAAGGTTCTGACCCAGGGGCTGACGGGCAACCGTGGCTGGCGCCCGCATTGGCGCGATCCCGCGCCCAAGCCCGAGTATGACATCGTCATCATCGGTGGCGGCGGTCACGGGCTGGCCACCGCGTTCTACCTTGCCAAGGAGCACGGGCTGACCAATGTCGCCGTGCTGGAAAAGGGCTATCTGGGCGGAGGCAACGTCGGTCGCAACACGACCATTGTTCGCGCAAACTATGGCCTGCCTGGAAACTCCGAGTTCTATTCCCATTCCCTGAAGCTCTGGGAGGGCATGGAGCAGGAGCTGAATTTCAACACCATGATGAGCCAGCGCGGGGTGCTGAACCTCTGCCATTCGGACGGGCAGCGCGACGCCTTTGCCCGGCGCGGGAATGCCATGCGCAACCAGGGCGACGATGCCGAGCTGCTGACCCCCGACCAGGTCCGCGAAAAGGTGCCCTATCTCGATTTCGACAACGGGCGTTTCCCCATATACGGCGGGCTGTGGCATTCGCGCGGCGGCACGGCGCGGCATGATGCGGTGGCCTGGGGCTATGCCCGCGGTGCGGATCAGCGCGGCGTGGATCTGATCCAGAACTGCGAGGTGACGGGCATCGACACCGAAGCCGGTCACGTGACAGGCGTGCAGACCACGCGCGGCGCGATCCGTGCCAAGAAAGTGGGCATTGTTGTGGCGGGCCGCTCGGGGCAGGTGGCGGGCCTTGCCGGCATGCGTCTGCCGATCGAAAGCCATGTCCTGCAGGCCTT
>NZ_JARAMO010000164.1:0-9167 GCF_028807275.1 Mameliella sp. AT18 | reverse complement strand
CGGAGGTTCGAATCCTCTCACTCCGACCATATTTTCAAGGGACATCGGGTTCAGAAAGACAGTGGACCTAGGTTCATTGAACCTTAGCCGCTGCCGAACTCCAGGGCGGACGCCGCTTTTCTCAGATGCCCCGGGCTGAATCGCGCATAGACGGATTCGGTCACCTGGACACTGGAATGCCCTAGATACTGGCTGATCTCTGCCATGCTCACCCCGGCCTCGGCCATGTGGACAGCCGCGGTATGGCGCAGAACATGCGGCGTAACACCACTTAACCCGGATGCCCTCACCGCGTTCCTGAAACCGGTCTTGATAGATTTCACGGGTTTGCCTGCCCATTCGATCACATAGTCGCTGAGAGCTGCCTCCCGAGCTTCTTCCAGAGCATTCATCAGCATGTCATTGACCGGAACAATAGCCCGTCCTTTCCGACCAGTTTCGGACGTGCGGAGGTTGATCTGGCGCCGGCCCAGATCGACACGGTTCCAGGTAAGCTCCAGAGCAGCCGAGACGCGCGCTCCGGTCGTCAGCATGAGAATGATTGCCAAGCGCGTGTGAAATGACATGTCGACAGATAGGAGCACCCTGATCTCAGATTTGGTCAGATACCGCTCTTTGGGTACTCCTTTCGGCGGCAACTCGAGGCGCGGTGCACTATCGATCAAGCCGGAATTTGCGGCCCAGTTCAAACAAGTGCGCAAACTGTTCATCTGAGACCAGATCGTACCATCTTTCCGACCTGCGCGACGCCGGTCTGCGATGTAGGCGCGACAGTCATCAATGGTGATCTGGTCGGGACGAAACGACCCGAACCAGGGAATGATCGACTTGCCACGATGGATCATGCTTTGTTCGACGGGGCGACCCGCCACTTCGCGCGAATAAGCGGTCCAGAGTTCAGCGACGGTTACGCCGCCCCGGGGCTGTTGAATCCCAGCGATGAAGTCACGCGCTGCAGCTTCCGCGTCCTTTCGGGTGCGTGCCTCAAGCTGATAACGGCGTCGCTTGCCGTCTTCCTGCCAGACGATTGCGAAGCCGCCTCGGAATCTCTGGATGGTGAATTGCTGCATTTCTCGTATGCCTCGACAGCTTCAACGGAGATCCGGATGAGCTTGCCGATGCGGAACGACGCAATTTCGCCTCGTTGGACAAGCTGGCGGACGGTTTCCGCGCTGCAGGACCAACGTATTGCCAGGGTTTCGCAGGTGTAGGGGCGGCTCATTCGACCTCCAGGTTCAGTTTCAAGTCGACCGGAGTTGGCCGGGACTTCTTTGTTATTGCGCCGCCGCCTGAGGCTTGCGTGCAGTTTTCGGGTTTTCTTCGATTTTCGGGACCAAAGCGCACTTGACGTTGTGAACGTGTTCGCGTATTTAATATTCACGAAATCATCAAGAGAGTCAACCAGGAGATTCGGCATGGCACTGTCGGCAAGCGATCGGAAACGAAAACAGCTAGAACGTGAGAGGCTCGCTTTGTTACCGCTTCACGACAGCACCTACCCCTATCTCAGGACCCCCTTCTTCGAGTATCTTGAGAACGACCCCAACTGGACTGGTGTCGAAGACGCGTTCCAACTCATGGGTTGCGATGCACCCGTATTCGAAGACGACCGCGGTCCGGAAGAATTTGCCCACGAAGATTCTTTCGCCAGCGAAGAGGCTCGCCTCGAGGCTTTCCAGGGTTCCGAGAACTCCATCGGGCGGGCTGAGGTGATGATCGACCACCTCTACTCCGCGGCCGTTCAGTTGTCGGAAATCGTGAACAATTACAAACGCAAGGAACTACAGCAGCGCCTAGAGGAACTTGAGACCGCCGAGATGGTCACTCCCGAAGAGCGCAAGGCTGCTTTTGAACAGGCGGCGCACATTACCCGGATCCTCGAGCAACTCGAAAAAAACCAGCGGATAACCCTCGCGAAGCATCGCGTGAAAGGGATCTGACTTCAGCCGGAACGAGCTGCAGAGAACAGGCGCATGCGGTTCATCCGCAAGGATCCCGGAAGCAGCAGGCAAGGATGCCGGTGCTTCCGGATCTGCTGCACACGGTTTGACCCGTTCATGCTGCAAACTGCCTGTCGTCCAAGACGACCAGCAATAAAAGTTAACGCCGCGGCCGAAAAGCTGCGGCGGCGTCCCCAGTGTTTCGCGTTCAAAGTCCAGCTGAACGCGCTGCACTGTGAACGTTTTCGGCTCTCCGCCACGTACATCTAGCGCGCTCCCTTAGGTCGGGAACGTGAACGATCACTCATGTCAAAAGGACAGATCATGACTTCGATCCCTGACTTCAGCTCAGATGACAATCTTCCGGTGGCGGCGGGTCTTTCCGATGTACCCGATCTGCCTAGCGGCTATGTTTCCCGTTCAGACGGGATCTGGGTCGTATCCGACGAAGACAATAAGGTACGCATCTGCGGGCCGATCGCGGCAGTGGCGCTAGGGCACACCGATGCTGGTGACGGTTGGTGCAAGTGCGTCGTCTTTCAGGATCGCAACAGGGAACTTCACGACCTGATTTTCCCGCTCAGCATGTTCAACGACGCCGACGGAAAGGCGGTGCTGAAACAGCTGCTTGATCGCGGTTTCTGGATCGCCGGGAAAGCAGGAAAGGCTGTCTTGAGGCTGCTCGATGAATGGGAACCCGAACAGCGGATTACATTGTTCAACCGTCACGGCTGGCTAGGCGGCGATTTTCGCAGCTACGCAATGGGAAACGGGTCGGTCCTCGGTGCGTACGGCCGAACATCGACGGCACACATCGATTTCGCCGTCGGACAGTCTGGCACCTTGGTCGGCTGGCGGGAGGAGGTAGCGAGACTGTGTGCGGGCAATCCTCTGGCCATTCTAGCGGTCTGCCAGGCCCTTGCGGGTCCTCTGCTGCGTCCGCTCGGAGCCGAGGGTGGTGGGTTCCATTTCCACGGCGCATCTTCCTGCGGCAAGACCACGCTGTTGAAACTGGCCTGCTCGGTCTGGGGCGATGCGGACTACCGGCGCGGATGGCATTCGACTTGCAACGCCTTTGAACCTGTCGCTTGCATGCGCAACGACAGCTTTCTGCCGTTAGACGAGATTGGTGAAGCCGACGCCAAGAGTGCTGGGGAAACTGCCTATATGCTCGCCAACGGGTTGCCCAAGACCAGAATGACTGCCGAGGGAAAGGAGAAGGCGCAAGCTCGTTGGAAGATCGCCGTGCTGAGCAATGGTGAAATACCGTTTGCCCAGTTTCTTGGAGAGGCAAGAAAGAACTCCAAGAAGGGCATGCTTGTGCGGTTGGTGGATGTCCGAGTCGATGGTCGCCAGCATGGAGCTTTCGACGATCTGCATGGGATGCCGGACGGCGGTACGTTTGTGAACGTACTTCAGGATGGCTGCAATGCTTGCCATGGGCACGCCGGGCCGGCGTTTGTTCGGTGGTTGATTGAAATGAGCGGATGGGAGAGGGTGAAGAGTACCTTCACGGAACTCCGTCGTTTCTATTACGGCGAACTCGGTTCAGCCCGGAGCGCCCAAACAGAGCGCGTCGCAGATCGGTTTGCCTTGGCCGCACTTGCCGGGGAGCTGGCAACGAGGGCAGAGCTAACCGGATGGAATAAGGGTGAATCGCTGAATGCTTGCCGGGAAGTCCTGGTAGCCTGGCGTGCGGTGCAGCAAGAGACCGTAACGCAGCCAATCGACGAGATCATAAAGCATCTGCGTCCTTGCATCGAGGATCCCAAAGGGTGCGAACTGAACGAGACCGGGACGACCTTGAGTGCACCGAGGGGATGGTATGACGACCAGTTTCTCTATCTCCGACCGGAAACTCTCAAGAGCATCTGCGGTGACGAAGCCAAGCGTGTTGCTGGGCGATTGCACGATGCCGGAATGCTGGAAAGGTGCAAGGAAGGGCTGCAGTACAAGCTCCCTCGCTCCATCGATCCCGACAGGTCACGCGCCTATGTGATCGCGAGGCGCGCGACTTCACCTAGGGAATAGCGCTGCCAAGTTGAAAGACCATTCGTAGCTCGCACTTTTGTGGTCCGGTTGATCCAAGTGGTCCAGCCGGACCAACAGCGCTGTCGTGTCTTAGCGGAGGCTGTCAGGGCCTACACCACAACCTGTCACGCCACTCCACCCCGAGATAACCATATGCTCACAGATACTTACACAACACGACGACATCGCCGCCGCCGTGCAGAAAACACGCACGTCAAGGCCATCCACGTCGTCGTCTACACCCGCGTTTCCACCGCCGCCCAGAACACCCTCTCGCGGCAGCTCAAGCGGTGTGAAGCCTACGCCAAGGAACGCGGCTGGACGGTCGTCGACCGGTTTGACGAAATCGGCTCGGCCTTCGGCCCTTTCGAGAAGAACCGTCCGGTATTCCGCAAAGCCCTTGCCCGAGCAGTACATGAGGCCACGCAGTTCGACACGGTTATCCTGGTGGACGACATCACGCGGCTTTCGAGACACGGTCCTGACGCTGATCGGCTGATTGCGACCGGTATTCCCTTCTGCGTCCGCGGATGCTCGGGCCCCCTCGGCAAGGGCAAGCTACGGGACGGGATTCGCGCCGCTTCGAAAACGAGCCGGAACAAGTCGGATGCCCAGAGAGATGCGAACCAGACCCGGGACAAGGATGCCAAGCCGAGGGGTGGAAACCTCTCGAATCCGATCCGGGTCAATGGCCACGAAACCAGTTCCGGGCGCGTGCGGGACAACATACTCCGGGCGGCAGAATGCCTGGCACGGCAACCCGACCTCCCGAACATGACGCTGGAGCAGGTCGCGCTGCACCTGACCAACCACGGTGTCCGACGCGTCATGTCCCTCAAGACCCTGCGCGAGGAAGACTGGACAGTTCGGGAACTCAACCGGCACTGGGACACCATCTTGGCCGAGATTGTTCGGATCCAGGCGCAGCTTGGCTGGCCGTTCGAGCAGGGTGCAGTGTAGCCAGATCTGCGCGGTCCGTCCGGTCCTTCTGGTCCGAGCGGACCGGCGTAATCCTACGCCTCCTCAAGATCAAGCTGAGCGCCTCACCGACAGGCTGCGCCAACTACACTTTACCCCACCCTATCCGCGTCACATCTCCACATCTTTACAGAGACTTACCTCATGTCCCGCTACTCTCTCACCGAACCAAAAAGTCCGGCGCGCAAGCGCCGCGCGAGCCTTAAGGCGAGCGGTGCCGTGCTCTATCTTCGTTGTTCGCACACCACCCAGGATTCCTTCGACGAGCAGCGCGACGCCGTTAAAGCTAAAGCGTCGTCCCTGGGTCTCGAAGTCGTCACCATCTTCGAAGAAACGGCGTCGGCGTCCGGTTTCAAGGGCTTCGAACGCCGTGATCTGCAGAAGGCGATCCGGATGGCGCAGAACGGCAACTACGCCATCATCGTCGCCCGTATCGATCGCCTCTCCCGGAATGTCGACGACGTGCCGAAACTGCTTGCCACGGGTGTCCCCTTCTATGCCGCAGACAGGCCGCACAAACTGTCAGGCAGGGTCCTGGAGGCCGGTGTCCGGCGCGCGCAGGACGAAGTCGACATCAAGAAGCTGAACAAGCGCCTGGAGGAAGCCATGCGCCGGCTCAAGGGCAAGACACGGACCTGCGCGATCACACCCGAGACCGCCGGTCGCGGGCGCATGACCAACATCCTCCGGCGCGACGACAACATTCGTGCAGCGGCGCATGCCCTTGCCCTCCGTCCGGACTGGGAGACCATGACGCACGCGGAGCGGGCTTCCTACTTGCAGGCCGCTGGGATCTTCCGGGTGATGAGCACGAAAAAGGAAACGACGAAGCCCTGGACGCCTGAGGCCATAAAGAAGAACTGGCCTCGGTTGCGTGCCGAGATCGAACTATATCTCTCGGAGGACTGAGGGGCCGGTTTGTCGGTGAGCGATGTCATTTCCCATGATCAGCGGCCGCACTCGCAACTGCAATGCTTACCCGCCAGCCAGGGGTGATGGGCGTGACGCAGAAGGACGCGACCTGTCGCTCAAACTGTTCCCGGCTTTCCGCGAAATGGGTGCCAACGATTAGATGAAATCAGAGTCGGGACAACGAGCACCCGCACTGATCTGCCGATCCTGACGCAAAGCCAGTCCTTGGCTTGTTTCTTTTATTGTCCTTCCCTCACAGCCAGACTGGAAACACACTATGAAACTACCGCAAGATCCCGATTTGTTCCTCGAGTACATCTATGGCCCGAATGTAGCTGGCAGCGCCGCTCGTCCGCTGATTTTGCTGGAATGGATAAAAGCACTGCCTAATGACGCCGGTCCCAACTTCTGGCGCGTCGTCGCGGATGTCTGGTCCAGCTGTGACTTGATCCCGCATATCCATTTCTCAGTTCAGTTACAGCGCTTCCGCAAAGATGCGCCCGAGATCGACTTGCCGGCTGAAAGGGTCGTTTTTCGTGGTCAGGATGCACGGCAACGGCTCGGTCTCTCGTGGTCACTCTCGCGCGAAGTTGCAGAACGGTTCGCCAAGGGCCACCGTGGCATTTTGAACCCCGAACCGGCGGTGTTCTCCATGAAGATCCGTAGGGAAGACGTTGCCTTGTCGCTCTCCGATCGCAACGAAGATGAGATAGTCTTGTTCACCATGCCGCACATACGGAAAAATCCGACCATCGAAATGATTCCCTACAACTGCGAGACGGCGTTCGCAGGCTGACCATCAATTTGACACGGGACAACCACCCGATCGCGAGGCCCGGTGGGCACTACCGGACCTCGCCGTCATCTGTCCTGTTGTTGGTGAAAGGCATGCATGGCAAGACCGCCCAAGAGCGTCATTCCAGCCTGAAACCAATGGACGAACTGTGTCATCTTGACATCGTTTGCTTCATGATCGACGCGGGCAGCAAACTGGACGGTGTCCTTGAACCCCTGACCAGATGAAGTGCCGATGATAGGAGTTGGCTTGCCTTGGGTTTGGAATGAGCCAAGATCTCATCCTCGCCCGATCCCGTGACTGACGCTTCGGTTCCTCCGGGAAATTTCCCGTCGCGTGGGAATATTGTCTTCCCACGCATAACCACATGACTTTCAACGTAAATCCACATCGTGGGGCGCTATAATCAAGTCAGAACAACACACTGACTCAGAAAGGATTTTCAGTCATGTCCACGCACCGCAATCCGCATGCAGACTCCCGACTCGCCCACTTCGTCGAGCGCCGCATCCTCGAGCTCTCCGGCGTCAAAACGCAGAAGGAAATCGCGCGCGAAGCCGGCTTCACCAACGCGAACATGCTCAGCATGATCAAGTCCGGCGACACCAAGTTGGCGCTCGACCGCGTTCCGGATCTAGCAAAGGCCCTCGATTGCGATCCGAAAGCGTTGTTCATGATGGCGCTGGAACAGGCCGGCTTGGAGACGACGAAAAAAGCTGTCGAGGACATTTTTGGCACCCTGGTAAGCGCCAACGAGGTCGCGTGGCTGGAGGAAATCCGCGCTGCCTCCGGTGGAGGAGATCCCAGGCTCACGGCACGTGCCCGCGCCGCGATCAGGAGTATTTTCTGATGGCGCGCGCAGGTGACAGCTACGGGTTCAGGCTGCCGGACGACCGCTCCGAGTTGAGCGATAACGAAAGGTTTTGGTTACAGGTCTTGCGGGATCTCTACGGCGACAAGATCCAGTCGCCGCGCCTGATCGACATACAGGCTCTGAAAGGGACGCTGTGGCGCGATCAGCCACAGAGCTAGTTCCTCCAGCGGGCGGGCGGACAGGCCCTCTACAGGGCCGCGTGCGTCGTCTTTGGCCGCAATCTCGTCAGGCGGGAAGGCCGCGGCCCGGAACGGCCGACCGCGGCTCCCGCCACTTCTCACACCAGGATCATGTCCTGGGTGACCTCGGCCAGCAGGGTGTCCTTGAACACCACGGTTTCGCCCCCCGAGGCAAAGACCACGTCCTCGCCCTGCTGCTCCAGTGCCGCCAGCACCTGCGCCTGCGTCAACCCGAAATCGCTGAAATCCAGAGTGTCCCAGGCCTCGACATCCGTGACGATCACCTCGCTGGCCTGGCCGTCATTGGTGAACACGAAGGTATCGGCATAGGCCCCGCCCGAGACCACCGCGTCGCCCGGGCCCGGGTCCAGCACGTCGTCGGGGAAGCGCGCTTGCATCCAGGTCACCATGTCGTCGCGCGTGCCGTTGACGAACTCCAGCGAGGACAGGAAGAAGCCCACGACCTTGGCGCGCTCCATGCCGCCCTCCAGCGCGTCGATCCAGCCCTGCAGGCCGCCCGCGTCGGGTGCCCGCTTCAGCACGTTGAGGTAGAGTAGCGTGACGAACTCGGTGTCGGAGGTGGCCGCGCCGTAGGTCGACTGGAACTCGGGCGAGGCCATGAAGCTCTCGATCACCTGCGGAAGGGTCATGTTGCCGCTCGACAGCGAGCCGGTCCAGGTGTTGAAGCCGCCGCCGTCCGGGTCTCGGTCGAAGATCGCGCGGTAGAGCCGGTAAACGTCGTCGCCCCAGTTGGTGATGTCGCGAGTCTCGTCGAAGAGATCCTGCGCCACGGCCGTCTTGCGGACGTGCTCGGCGGATTCCGAGAAGAACAGCACCAGGTCGGTGCGGGTCCAGGTGGTGTCCAGCCGGCCCACCCAGAAGTCGCGATCCTCGGCCGAGGGTGGCCGGTCCAGCACGTTCTGGTAGAGCAGCGTGACGAAGTCGGCATTGGTGGTGTTGCCGTAGGTGCGCTGGAACTCGGGCGAGGCGACGAAGGCGGCGGCGACCTCGGTCAGCGTGGTGCCGCCCAGGAGCGTGAGCGTCCAGGTGTGATGCCCGCCGCCATCCGGCGCGCGCCCGAAGACAGTGTCATACATCCGGTAGACCTGCGCGGATTCGTCGAGGTAGTAGAGGCCACGGGAGTCGCCGATCAGGACATCATTGCCATCAGCGCCAACGAGCTTGTCGATGCCACCTGCGCCCGTAACGGAGTCATCCCCTTGTCCCGCGTCGATCAGATCGTTTCCGGGTGTTCCAAGCAGGTTTTTGGAGTCCTCGGTCCCGGAGATCGTGGCCGTGGGATCTGCGCTGACCGCCGCCGTTGAGGCGCTGATCACGACCTCTGACGTGCCGAAGCTGTCGGTGTAGCTGATCCTGACTGCAATCGTTGAGCCAACATCTGCAGGCTTCAAGAGATAGGTGGCGTTGGTCGCGCCCGGGACCGCTGTGCCGTCCCG
>NZ_JARAMO010000163.1:0-18070 GCF_028807275.1 Mameliella sp. AT18 | reverse complement strand
AAGAAGGCCACCGACGAGATGACCGCGACGGCCACCAAGGCGACGACCACCGCCAAGAAAGCCGCGCCGGCCAAGTAATCCGGTCTAGACCGGACGGAAATTGCGCCTCTCCTCCCAACCTTGGCGCAAGGACCTGGGGCAGGATCTTCGGATCCTGCCCTTTTTCATTTGCTCAATGCACCAACGAAAAAGGGCGCGCCCCTCGCGGGCGCGCCCTTGGGTCCGGAAAGTGTCCCGGGATCAGACGATGGTCGCCTCGGTCGCGGCGCGCAGTTCGTCCTCGGTCACGCCCTCCGCGCATTCGACGATCCTGAGGCCGCCCTCGACCACGTCCAGAACGCCCAGGTTGGTGATGATCCGGTCGACCACGCCCTTGCCCGTCAGCGGCAGCGTGCATTCCTTCAAAAGCTTCGAGTCACCGTGCTTGTTGGTGTGATCCATCACCACCACGACCTTCTCGACACCGGCCACGAGGTCCATCGCCCCGCCCATGCCCTTGACCAGCTTGCCCGGGATCATCCAGTTCGCCAGGTCGCCGTTCTCGGCCACTTCCATCGCGCCCAGGATCGCCGCCGCGATCTTGCCGCCCCGGATCATGCCAAAGCTCATCGCACTGTCGAAATACGACGTCCGCGCCAGTTCCGTGATCGTCTGCTTTCCGGCGTTGATCAGGTCCGGGTCCTCTTCGCCCTCGAAGGGGAAGGGGCCCATGCCCAGCATGCCGTTTTCCGACTGCAGCGTGATGTCCTTGTCGCCGACGTAGTTGGCGACAAGCGTCGGGATGCCGATCCCGAGGTTCACGTACATGCCGTCTTCGAGTTCCTGCGCCGCGCGCGCGGCCATCTGGTTGCGATCCCAGGGCATCAGGCTTCCTCCCGCTTGCGGACGGTCCGCTGTTCGATCCGTTTCTCGTGCTCTCCCTGGATGATCCGGTGCACGTAGATCCCCGGCAGGTGGATGTGATCCGGATCCAGAGAGCCGCGCGGCACGATTTCCTCGACCTCGGCCACGCAGACCTTGCCGCACATGGCCGCCGGCGGGTTGAAGTTTCGCGCCGTCTTGCGGAACACCAGGTTCCCGGTGTCGTCCGCCTTCCACGCCTTCACGATCGAGAGGTCGGCAAAGATGCCTTCCTCGAGGATGTAGTGTTCCCCGTTGAAGACCTTGACCTCCTTGCCTTCACCGATCTGCGTGCCGTAGCCGGTCTTGGTGTAGAACCCCGGGATCCCGCAGCCACCGGCCCGCATCCGCTCGGCCAGGGTGCCCTGCGGGTTGAATTCCAGCTCCAGTTCGCCGGAGAGATACTGGCGCATGAACTCGGCGTTTTCACCCACGTAAGAGGACATCATCTTCTTGATCTGGCGGGTGTCGAGCAGTTTGCCCAAACCGAACCCGTCGACGCCCGCATTGTTCGACGCGACCGTCAGATCCTTGACCCCGCTCTCGACGATCGCGTCGATCAGCAGTTCGGGAATGCCACAGAGGCCAAAGCCCCCGGCGGCAATCAGCATGCCGTCTTCTAGAAGACCGTCCAGCGCTTCTGCCGCCGAACCGTAGACCTTTTTCATGGGACTCCCCCTGTTCACCTGGATTGGCGCAAGTTGTCGCCGCTCTGCAGCAAAGAGTCAACGCGGGCGGGCCGATGTCGACCCGCCCGCGGGATTTCGCACCTGACCCAGAGGGTATCAGATCAGGCGCACCTGCGTGCCGATCGGCGTGATCTGGTACAGCTCTGCGATCTTTTCGTTGTACAGACCGATGCAGCCATCGGACGACGGTCGCCCGATCTTGCGCGTGTCGTGCGTCCCGTGGATTAGGTAGGCCGGCCAGTCAAAGTACATCGCATGCGTGCCCAGGGGATTGTCCGGCGCGCCCCCTTCGACCGGTCGCCAATCCGGAAAGCGTTCCATCTGCGACGCGGTCGGCGTCCAGGAGGGGGACTCCTTCTTGCGCACGATCCTGGTGTATCCGCGTTTCGTCAGCTCGTCGGTCTTGGGCACCGAGGTCGGATAGACGCGATAGTCGCTGCCGTCCGCGTTCCAGTAATGCAGTGCGCGGCTGGCGGTATCGCAAACGATGCAGCCCACGCCCAGTTCGTCAAAATGGTCACGCCAGTCCTGGCTCGAAAAGCTCGAGATGTTGCGCCGCACGACTGTCGCCTCTTCGCGCACCTCGGCCCGGGCCCGGGCCGGCACGACCAGCGCCGCGCCGCCCGCGATCAGCAGGCCACGGCGGGACATTCCCTTGTTCATGATGCACTCCTTGCCTGTAGTATTCCACGGCAAGCCTTACTCCGCGCCGCGATGCGGCACCAATCACATCCAGTTGACGAAATGTGTTCTCAGCCGTCGTCGCCGGCCGCTTTCTTCGCAGCGGTTTTCTTGGCCGTGGTCTTTTTCGCAGTGCTCTTTTTGGCGGCCGGTTTCTTGGCCGCTGCCTTCTTGGGAGCAGCCTTCTTCTTGCCGCTCTTGGCCGCCTTTTCGTTCACCAGCGCAACCGCGGCCTCCAGCGTGATCTCCTTGGGATCGGCATCCTTGGGCAAAGTCGCATTGACCTTCTCCCACTTGACGTAAGGCCCGTAGCGCCCTTCGTAGACGCTCAGCGCGCCGCCGTCCGGATGGTCCCCCAGTTCCCGCAGCGGCTTGGCCGCCGCGCCACGACCGCGTCCCGGGTTAGCCCGTTTCTCGGCCAGCATTTCCACCGCACGGTTCATGCCGATCTCAAAAACCTCCTGGAATTCCTTGAGGTTGACGTAGACAGGTTTTTCCTCGTCCGGCTTCTGGTGCATGATGAATGGACCAAAGCGGCCCAGGTTCGATTTGACCACGCCGCCCTCGGGGTGCATCCCGATTTCTCGCGGCAATGTCAGAAGGGTCAGCGCCTTTTCCAGGGTCATGCCATCCGGCTCCCACCCCGGCAGGAACTGGCCGCGCGCCTTGGGCAGCGAGGCCCGCGGCGGCTTCTTGTTCTCGGGCGTCGGTTCGCCTCGCTGAACATAAGGGCCGAAGCGCCCGGCCTTCAGCCAGATCTCGTCGCCGTCGTCCTCGCCAAGAAGGCGCTCCTCGCCCTCGGCGCCCTCACCCGCGATGGGGCGGGTATAGGTGCATTCCGGGTAGTTGCCGCAGCCGACAAAACCGCCGGTGCGCGAGGTCTTCAGGTGCAACTGCCCCTGCCCGCACTTCGGACAGATGCGCGGATCGCTGCCATCCTCACGCGGCGGATACAGCTGCGGCGCCAAAGCCTCGTCCAGCACGTCCAGAACCTCGGAAATCCGCAACTCGGAAGTCTCGGCAATCGCGGCACTGAAGTCGCGCCAGAACTTGGCCAGAAGGTCCTTGTAGTCCTCGTTGCCCGCAGACACGCTGTCCAGCTCATCCTCGAGAGCGGCGGTGAAATCGTACTCGACATAGCGCTTGAAGAAGTTGAGCAGGAAGATCGTGACGATGCGACCCTTGTCCTCGGGGATCAGGCGGTTCTGTTCCTTGCGAACGTATTCCCGTTCCTGGATCGTGGTCACGATCGAGGCATAGGTCGACGGGCGGCCGATGCCCAACTCTTCCATCTTCTTGACCAGCGTCGCCTCGGTGTAGCGCGGCGGCGGGTTGGTGAAGCTCTGCGTGGCCAGCGTGGCCCCGTCATTCGACATGACGGCGTTGCGCGCATCACCCACCGCCTTTTCGACCGCCTTGGCGTGTTCGCCTTTCAGGGCGCCGGCGTCGAACTTGGCCGCCTCTCCCTGCATGATCTGCGGCAGCCGCTTGTCGTCATCCTCGACCGGCTCGTCGCGGCCCTCTTCGTAGATCTTGAGGAAGCCGTCGAACAGGACCACCTGACCCGTCGCGCGCAGGCCCACCTGGCCGTCGTCGCTGCCGATCTCGACCGTGGTCCGTTCCAGCCGTGCCGCTTCCATCTGACAGGCCAGCGTCCGCTTCCAGATCAGGTCGTAAAGCTTGCGCTGATCGGGTTCGGACAGGCGCAGGCTCTCGGCGTCCTTGGTCATGTCTGTGGGCCGGATGCACTCGTGCGCTTCCTGTGCGTTCTTGGCCTTGTTCTTGTACATGCGCGGGCTGTCGGGAACGTAATTCGCACCGTAGCGATCCTTGATCGCGTCACGCGCGGCCATGACCGCTTCCGGCGCCATGTCGATGCCGTCGGTCCGCATGTAGGTGATGTGCCCGGCCTCGTACAGGCGCTGCGCCGCGTTCATCGTCTGGCGTGCGCCCATGCCGAACTTGCGACTGGCCTCCTGCTGCAGGGTGGAGGTCATGAAAGGCGCAGAGGGGTTCCGCGAGGTCGGCTTGGCTTCGACCGACAATACCTTCAACGCGCGCTTTTCGATGGCACTGACGGCCATCTCGGCATCGGTCAGGTTGGCGAGGTCGTAGCGGTCGAGCTTCTTGCCCGCGAGATTGGTCAGCCGGGCCTCATAGCTCTGCCCGCGCGGCGTGGTCAACTGCGCCTTCACCTGCCAGTATTCCCGAGGTTTGAAGGCCTCGATCTCCATCTCGCGCTCGACGATCAGGCGCAGGCAAACCGACTGCACCCGCCCCGCAGAGCGCGCGCCCGGCAGCTTGCGCCAGAGCACCGGCGACAAGTTGAAGCCCACGAGGTAGTCCAGCGCCCGGCGCGCCAGGTAAGCCTCGACCAGCGGCGCGTCGATGTCGCGCGGGTTCTTCATCGCCTCGCTGACCGCCTGCTTGGTAATCGCGTTGAAGGTCACGCGCTCGACCTTGGTGGACTTCTTGATGGAGCGGCGCTTGGTCAGCGCCTCTTTCAGGTGCCAGGAAATCGCCTCCCCTTCGCGGTCGGGGTCGGTGGCGAGGATCAGTTCGTCGTCGGATTTGAGCGCCTCGGCGATCGCCGCGACGTGTTTGCGCGAATCGTTGGCGATCTCCCATTTCATCGCGAAATCATCATCGGTATCGACCGAACCGTCCTTGGGCGGCAGGTCACGGACGTGGCCGTAGGACGCCAGAACAGTGTAGTCGGACCCCAGATACTTGTTGATTGTCTTGGCCTTGGCAGGGGATTCGACGACGACGACGGGCATGGGGTTCTGCTACCTCGTTAAATTTCTTTGGGGCCGTGTGAGGGCCTTGTCTTGAGCCGCGTATGGCGGCGCAAGATGTGGTGCGCAAGGAGGATTTGTCAATCCGGGGCGCCATGACGCTGGCGATGCCGCTTTCCGCGCCGCTCCGGTTTCGGCTAGGTTCCCCGCATGTAACGGAGCTAGAACCATGACCCGATTTACCGCTTTTCTGGCCGCCATCTCGTTGGCCGTCACGCCCTTGTCGGCCAGCGCCTGGCAGGAACCCGCACGCGGAACCGCTCTGCGAACCGACCTGATGGACGCGATCCGGCCGCACGCGGAATGGGTGCTTGGGGCGCCGGTGATCTTCGTCGTCTCGGACCTGCGGGTTAGCGGCGACGTGGGATTTGCCAGCCTGCATCCGGTCCGTCCCGGCGGACGCGAGATTGCGCGGGACGAGATCCCCGTCCGGCCCGGCTGGGACAATCCCTTTGACTGGGGCGGGTCGGACATCCAGGTCCTGTACCAGCGGTCCGGATCGACCTGGGTCGCCGTCCAGCACGCCATCGGCGCCACCGATGTCTGGTGGTCGGACCCCACCTTCTGCCCCACCTGGGGGCCGGTGATCCCGGAGTTCTGCTGATCCCGGGATCAGTGCCGCACCACCAAGGACAGCAAACCGCCCGGCTGGCGCCGGATGCGTCCGTCCAGTTCGAGGTCGGTGAGCACTGGCGAGACCTTGCCGGCGGGTGCGCCCAGATCGCGGATCAATTGGTCCTCGGCCAAGGGCGAAGGACCAAGCCGGTCCAGAATCTGCTGGTGCAGTGCCGCGGCCTTGCGAAGGGCGGGTTGCCGGTCCTGCGCCTGCTGTGGACGGGAAGGTGCCCGGACTACACGTTCCGCACCTTGTGACGAATCCTGTAGGTCCAGTTCGGGTTGGGCTTTGGCGTTCGGTGTATCCAGCGGAGGCAGCGCCTCGATGATGTCCTCGACGTTGCGCACAAGGCGCGCGCCGTCGCGGATCAGGATGTTGCAGCCGCTGGCGCGGGCATCCATCGGGTGACCGGGAACCGCCAGCACCTCGCGTCCCTGGTCAAGCGCGGTGCGCGCGGTGATCAGCGACCCGGACTTTGCCGCCGCTTCGACAACGACGACTCCGCGAGACAGGCCGGAAACGATCCGGTTGCGTGTCGGGAAATGCCGGGCCACGGGCTGCAGGCCCATCGGCTGTTCGCTCAACCGACAGCCGCCACTCTGACATATCTCGTCCGCCAGACGTGTATTCTCGGCCGGGTAGAGCACATCGACACCACCGGCCATGACGGCCACGGTGCCGCTGCGCAGGGCGCCGACATGGGCCACGGTATCGATTCCCCGGGCCAGCCCGGAAACCACCACGAACCCGGCTTCTCCCAGTCCTTCGGCCAGGCGCCGCGCCATGCGCGTGCCCAGGGAAGAGGCGCTGCGCGCGCCGACCAGGGCAATCATGGGGCGCCGCAGCACGGCCCTGTCGCCGATGCCCCAAAGCAGCGGTGGCGCGTCTGGAAGTTCCGCCAGGTCCGGGGGATACCCCGGCTCGCCACGACACAGCAGCCAGGCCCCGGCGCGGTGCCCGGCGGCCAGTTCCGCCTCGGCCACGCCGCGCGGGCAGGCCACGTACTTCTCGACCCCGGCGGCGCGGGCGACATCCGGCAAGGCGTCTATCGCGGCGGCGGCGCTGCCGTGTTCGTTCATCAATCTCCAGAAAGTCGTCGGCCCAACGCGACGAGAGCGCAAGAGACGGAGCCAATCCACGCGATGATCTTCCGTGGTGGGTGGGAGTGGGGGGTGAGTGGAAGAGTAGCTTTCGTCGCGCATCCTGACCCCGTCTTCTTGCAGGACCAGTGATAGCGCCAGAGTGGTTAATCATAGGTGAATCGCGCAGGATCACCCGCAGGATTTCGCGTAATGCACTGTTTTTCCGCAACTCTTGATCTCTGCCCGGCGCCAGCTAGGCAAGCCCCTCCGGCTCCGGTGGAGAGCCCGCGTCACCTGCAGGCCGAAACACGGATGCCATCCAGCGCAACGCAACAAGATGGATCAGGGCAAGGAACGGCCCCAGAATCACCGCCAGAATGCCGCCGATCAGAGCCGACAGGAGGGTGCCGATTACCAATCCGCCCGCAAGCGCCACGGCCCAGCCGCCCCACCCGTTGACCAAGGCTAGATGGAGGACCACCGCCCCAGGCAGATGACCCGCCCAGCTGAACAGGGCCGAGAACGCCAGGACGATCCCGATGGCGCCGAAAACACCGGCGATTTCGGAGGAAACCCCCGCCAGGAGCGAGGCATTCATGCCCAAGATGACCCCGAACACCACCGTGCCGGTGAGGGCGATGCCCACGGCCAATAGATGCACCCAGATACTCAATCCTTCCGCAAGACCGGGATCGCTGCGGAACGGGTGCCACCAGGGGTCAGGCCTGGGCGCCGCCAACCGTAAGCCCCCCGATCATCACGGTCGGCTGTCCCACGCCCACCGGCACCCATTGGCCCTGCTTGCCGCAATTGCCCATGCCCGGGTCCAGCTCCATGTCGTTGCCAAGCGCCAGGATACGGTTCAGCGCATTTGCCCCGTCACCGATCAGCGTCGCGCCCTTGACCGGGGCGCCCACCTTGCCGTTCTTCACGCGGTAGGCCTCGGTACAGGAAAAGACGAACTTGCCATTGGTGATATCCACCTGTCCGCCACCGAAGCCAACGGCCCAGATGCCATCCTTGAGATCGGCAACGATGTCCGCGGGATCCGAATCGCCGCCCAGCATGTAGGTGTTGGTCATGCGCGGCATCGGGATATGGGCATAGCTCTGCCGCCGCCCGTTGCCCGTCGGGTCGACCCCCATGAGGCGCGCGTTCTGCCGATCCTGCATGAAACCGACCAGCTTGCCGTCCTCGATCAGCACGTTCTTGCCCGAGGGCGTGCCCTCGTCATCCACGGTGATCGAGCCGCGACGGTCCGGAATCGTGCCATCGTCCAGCACCGTCACGCCCTTTGCGGCGACCTGCTGGCCCATCAGGCCGGCAAAGGCGGACGAGCCCTTGCGGTTGAAATCCCCTTCCAGCCCGTGACCCACAGCCTCATGCAGCAGGATGCCCGGCCATCCGGGGCCCAATACGATGTCCATGACACCCGCCGGGGCCGGTTCCGCCTCGAGGTTGACCAGCGCGACGCGTAGCGCCTCTCGCGCCTTGGACTGCCAGTCCTGCGGCGCCAGCAGCCCGTCCAGGGCCACACGCCCGCCACCACCCGCGGTGCCGGATTCGCGGCGACCGTTCTCCTCGACGATGACCGAGACATTGACCCGAGTCATCGGCCGCACGTCCGAAACCAGCGTTCCGTCGGCGCGCAGGATCGAGACCTCCTGCAAGGAGGCGGCGATTGTCGCTGTCACCTGCACGACGCGACGATCGAGATCACGGGTGAAGGCGTCGATCTCGCGCAGGGTTTCCAGCTTGACCGGGAAACTGGCTCCCTCGATGGGATCGGCGTCCGTATAGAGGTGCCGATTGGTGCCCGCGGGGGGCGGCGCCATGATCCCGCCGCCATCTCCGATGGCCAGCCGCGCCGTGTCCACCGCCCGCTTCAGCGCCGCTTCGCTGATCTCGGAAGCATGGGCATAGCCCGCCACTTCGCCGCGCACCGCACGCAGGCCGAAGCCCTCGGAGGAATCATAGCTGGCGGTCTTGACCCGTCCGTCATCGAGAACGAGCGCTTCGGAACGGGCGCGCTCGATGAAAAGCTCGCCATCCTCGGCACCGGCCAGCGCGTCGCGGACAAGCGCTGTGGTGGCATCGAGGTCCAGATGGGTCTCGAACGGGCGAAAGGGAGCGTTGGACATGTGAAACTCCGGGATCGGTCAGGGCGTCTGTTGCCCCAAGACCTAGACCATCGGCATCGGCTTGACCACGGCAGAGGTCGGGCGCGTTTGGGAAAGGAGGCACGTCGTGTTAGGTTGAAACGTCATTCGGGAGGACGATCCATGCGCAAGACTTTGACTGCACTGCTCCTTGCCCTCAGCGCTGGCGGTGCCTCGGCCCAGTACATCGACGTGATCGAAATGCTGCAGGCCCCGCCAAGCGGGGGCGGGGTGACGCTGGACCGGAACACAAGCACGTTGACCATCGAAAAGCCCGGATCCGTGCCCCCCATGTCGGAAAACGTCCCTCACAAGGTGGACGGCGCGGGCATCGGCATAGATACAGGGCCAGACACCAGAGGCACGCCCATCGGCAAGTAACAGTTCACGACCGCGCTCAGACGCATTGAAACCGGCGAAACGGGCACGCCTATGCCTGCCCGAATTGCCCTCGCAGGACATGCCCTGCGACATCGCCGCTTGATCTGGATCAAAAAAAGCGGCGGTTTGCCGCAAGAACCGTGCTTTCCTGGCATTCCAGAATATGATTTTAAGCAGACAGAACGCAATGGGAGGTGCGTGAACTGCCGTGTCTACTGCGGTGTTCCTCCCGTCCGACCACACTCGCAACCGATCAGGGTGAGACATGCAAAGCAAACCGATGCTTTTGGGCCTTCTGAGCGCCTTCATCGCCGCGCCGGCACTGGCGCAGGACCTTCCCGTCGTGGGCAAACCCCACGACGGTGGCATGGGCTTCCAGCCCGCCGCCACCGAACTGGCGGCCGATCTGCAGTGGCTGGACGGCATGATCCTGGTGATCATCACCGCCATCTGCCTGCTGGTCGTCGCCCTGATGGCCTTCATCTACGTGCGGTTCAACCGCAAGGCGAACCCGAACCCCAGCTCCTTCACGCACAACTCTCCGCTCGAGGTGGCCTGGACCATCGGCCCGATCGTCATCCTCGTCTTCATCGGCGCCTTCTCGCTGCCGGTGCTGTTCAAGCAGCAGGAGATCCCCGAGGGCGACATCACCATCAAGGTGACCGGCTACCAGTGGTACTGGGGCTATGAATATGTCGGAACCGACCTGATCTACGACGCCTACATGATCGGTTCGCCCGCCACCGGTGGCGACAACCGCATGACCCCGGCCGTCGAGGAACAGCTGGTCGATGCCGGCTATGAGAAGAGCGACTTCCTTCTGGCCACCGACACCGCCATCGTCCTGCCCGTGGGCAAGACCGTCGTGATGCAGGTGACCGGTGCCGACGTGATCCACTCGTGGACCATTCCCGCCTTCGGCGTGAAGCAGGACGCCGTTCCCGGCCGCCTGGCCGAACTGTGGTTCACCCCCGAGAAAGAGGGCGTCTACTACGGCCAGTGCTCGGAACTCTGCGGTATCGCGCACGCCTACATGCCGATCACCGTCAAGGTCGTCAGCGAAGAGGCCTACGAGGCCTGGCTGCAGCGTTCTATCGACGAAGGTGGCTACACCGACGTTCGCGAAGTTCTGACCAACTGAGTCCGGATGGGTCTCAGGACCCATCCCATGCCCAACCTGCAAGGTGCGCCCGTCCGGCGCATCTTTTGACCACAGGGACCAAAGATGAGCGACGCCAGCCTGCACGCCAGCCCCTACGAGAACGAGGCCCAGTTCGGCGACTACTTCGCCCTGCTGAAGCCGCGGGTGATGACGCTTGTCGTCTTCACCGCCTTTGTCGGCTTGCTGGCCGCGCCGGTCGGTGTGCATCCCTTCGTGGGATTCTGCGCGGTGCTGTTCATTGCCGTGGGCGGCGGTGCCTCGGGCGCCCTGAACATGTGGTACGATTCGGATATCGACGCGGTGATGAAACGCACCGCCAAGCGCCCGATTCCCGCCGGCAAGGTCACCCGGGACGAAGCGCTGGCCATCGGCCTGACCCTGTCGGTCTTTGCCGTGGTCTTCCTGGGCCTCGCCACCAACTGGGTGGCGGCGGGCCTGCTGGCCTTCACCATCTTCTTCTACGTCGTGATCTACACGATGTGGCTCAAGCGGCTGACGCCGCAGAACATCGTGATCGGCGGTGCCGCCGGGGCCTTCCCCCCGATGATCGGCTGGGCCGCCGCAACCGGCGACATCTCGACCGCCTCGGTGCTGATGTTCTGCCTCACCTTCCTCTGGACGCCGCCGCACTTCTGGGCGCTCGCCCTCTTTGTCCGCATGGACTATGACAATGCCACCGTGCCGATGCTGACCGTGACCCACGGTCGCCGCGCGACCCGCCGCCATATCCTGGGTTACACCGTGCTGCTGGCCATCTTTGCCATCGGGCTGGGCTTTACCCAGGTCGGCGGCCCGGTCTACCTGGCCACCTCCCTGCTGCTGAACGCCCTGTTCCTGAAAGGCGCCGTGCAGATTGCGCGCCGCGACGAGGCGCAGGCCGAAGCGGACAGCTACAAGGTGGAAAAGAAATTCTTCAAGCTCTCGCTGCTGTACCTCTTCGCGCATTTCGGCGCGATCCTGGTGGACGCGGGTCTGGATCGCATGGGGGTCTGGGCATGAGCCTGGTCAAGGAACACGAGCTGCACAAGCGCCGCCGCGGCCGCAACATCGGCGTCGGACTGGTGCTGGCGGCATTCATAGCGATAATATTCGGGCTGACCGTCGTGAAAGTCACCCGGGGGGACTTCCAGATGCAACCGCAACAGGGAGTAACTGATGGCAACTGATGGCAAGCTGAAGACGGTCTACCAGACGGTCGGTGTCGTCGTCCTGATGGGGGGCCTCGCCTGGGCCTCTGTGCCGTTCTACGATTGGTTCTGCCGGGTGACCGGTTTTGGCGGCACGCCCAACGTGGCCGTGGCGGCCGGCGACGTGCTGGACCAAACGATCAAGGTGCGTTTCGATGCCTCGAAGGAACGCGGGATGCCGTGGGAGTTCAAACCCATGCAGACCGAGATGACCATTCGCATCGGTGAAGAAGGCCTGGCCTTCTACGAGGCCTACAACCCCACCGACCGTCCCATCGCCGGGCAGGCCTCCTACAATGTGGCCCCCTACGAGGCCGGCGCCTTCTTTTCCAAGATCGAATGCTTCTGCTTTACTGAACAGGTGCTGATGCCCGGTGAACGCGTGCAGATGCCGGTGAGCTTCTTTGTCGACCCCGAGATCGTCACCGATCGGGACGCCAAGCACACCAACCACATCACGCTGTCCTATACCTTCTACGAGATCGACCTGCCAGAAGAGACGCAGGCCGCGCTCGACGCCCAAAAAGACGCGAAAGCGTCCGTGAACTAACGCCTAACGAGGGAACCGCAATGGCGCATGCAAAGAACCACGACTACCACATCCTGAACCCCTCTATCTGGCCCTTCCTCGGGGCGGTTGCCGGCTTCGTCATGCTGTTCGGCGCGGTTTTGATGTTCCATGACAACGGCCCCTGGATGTTCCTGATCGGCTTTGTCGGCGTGCTTTACACCATGTTCGGCTGGTGGTCGGACACTGTGGCGGAGAACCAGGTCGGCGATCACACGCCGGTCGTGCTGATCGGCCTGCGCTATGGCTTCATCCTGTTCATCATGTCCGAGGTGATGTTCTTCTTCGCCTGGTTCTGGTCGTTCTTCAAACACGCCATGTACCCGATGGATCCCGACGGCAACTCGCCCGCCGTCGACGGCGTCTGGCCGCCCGCGGGCATCGAGACCTTCGATCCCTGGCACCTGCCGCTGATCAACACGCTGATTCTGCTCTGCTCGGGCGCGGCGGCGACCTGGGCGCACCACGCGCTGGTGCACGAGGACAACCGCCAGGACGTCAAGTCGGGCCTGATCATTGCCGTCCTGCTGGGCCTGATCTTCACCGTCTTCCAGGCCTATGAATACAGCCACGCGGCCTTCGGTTTCGGTGGCAACATCTACGGCGCCAACTTCTTCATGGCGACGGGCTTCCACGGCGCGCACGTGATCATCGGCACGATCTTCCTGTTCATCTGCCTGATCCGCGTCTACCGCGGCCATTTCACCGCCACCAACCACCTCGGGTTCGAAGCGGCGGCATGGTACTGGCACTTCGTCGACGTGGTCTGGCTGTTCCTCTTTGCTGCGGTCTACATCTGGGGCGGCTGAAGATGCGGCGGGGCGACCCCCGCCTTACATCAGGCCTTGAACCTCACGGCCCACAAGGTACACCAAGGCGCGCCCCACCCGGGCGCGCCTTTTTCGTTTCCGGAGCTCCGCTTGAGACGCTACATCGCCCCCCTGCTGATTGGCCTGACAGGCATCGCCATCCTGCTTTGGCTGGGCACCTGGCAATTGCAGCGGCTGGAATGGAAACGGAGCATCCTTGACGAGATCGAGACCACCATCGCAAGTGCCCCACAACCCCTGCCCCGGCTGATCGATCCCGAGGCGCAACGCTACCAGCCCACGACCCTAACCGGAGAGATCGGCGCCGAGACCCTGGCCGTGCTTGTCTCCGTCAAACAGCGTGGCGCCGGCTGGCGTCTTATCTCGGCCTTTCAGACAGCGGAGGGGCGGCGCGTGCTGGTTGATCGCGGCTTTGTCCCCGTCGACCGGAAGGACAGACCCCGCTACGCCGGACCGGCGGAGGTGACGGGCAACCTGCACTGGCCCGATGACCGCAATTCCTCGACCCCCGACAACGATCCGGCGGACAACACATGGTTTGCACGCGATCTGGCACAGATGGCGGACAGGCTGGATACCGAACCCCTGCTGGTCGTGACACGGACAATGTCGCCCGCCGACGAGGGTGTGTCGCCCCTGCCCGTCGACACCAGCGGCATTCCCAACGATCACTTGCAATACGCCATAACGTGGTATTCGCTCGCCGCGGTCTGGCTCATCATGACAGGCGTCTGGATCAGGCGGCTGAAAACAGGCAGGGAGGCCTGACATGCGTTACATCTCCACCCGCGGACAGGCGCCTGCGCTGACATTCGAAGAGGCGATGCTGTCCGGTCTCGCGCGTGACGGCGGCCTCTATGTCCCTGAAACCATCCCTCGGATGAGCGCGGACGACATCCGCGCCCTGCACGGCCTCAGCTACGAGGAAACGGCGTTCCGCGTGATGCGCCCCTTCGTCGGCGAGGGCTTTACCGACGAAGTGTTCGCCGACCTGATCGCCAAGGCCTATGCCGGGTTCGGCCACGGCGCGCGGGCGCCCCTGGTGCAACTGGCGCCGGGGCATTTCCTGCTCGAGCTGTTCCACGGCCCCACGCTGGCCTTCAAGGACTTTGCCATGCAGCTCATTGGTCAGCTCTTCCAGGAGGCCTTGGAGCGCCGGGGCGAGCGTGTGACCATCGTCGGCGCGACCTCGGGCGATACCGGATCGGCGGCCATCGAGGCCTTCAAGGGGCTGGACAACGTCGACGTCTTCATCCTGTTCCCGCACGGCCGGGTCAGCGAGGTGCAGCGCCGCCAGATGACCACTCCGGCCGAGGCCAACGTGCACGCGCTGGCGCTGGAGGGGCATTTCGACGACTGCCAGGCGCGGCTCAAGGACATGTTCAACCACTTCGAGTTCCGCGATGGCGTGCGGCTGGCCGGTGTGAACTCGATCAACTGGGCACGGGTACTGGCGCAGGTGGTCTACTATTTCTCCGCCGCCGTCAGCCTGGGTGCGCCGGACCGCAAGGTCAGCTTTACCGTGCCCACCGGCAACTTCGGCGATATCTTTGCCGGCTACATCGCCAAGAAGATGGGCCTGCCCATAGACCGGCTGGTAGTCGCCACCAACCAGAACGACATCCTGCACCGCTGCCTGTCCTCGGGCGACTACCAGACCTCCGAGGTGCATCCCTCGATCAGCCCGTCGATGGACATCCAGGTCAGCAGCAACTTCGAACGCGCGCTCTTTGATGCCTATGGCCGCGACGGGGCCGCCGTGGCGCAACTGATGGACGAGCTGAAAGCCGGTGGTTTCAAGGTCAGCCAGGGCGCACTGGAGGCCCTGCGCGAGCATTTCGATTCGGGCCGCGTGTCCGAAGAAGACACGCTGGAAACGATCCGCACCGCCCATGCCACGATGGGAGAGCTGCTTTGCCCGCATTCCGCCGTGGGTGTCCGCGTGGCTGAGGCACAGCGCGACCCGGCAACGCCGATGATCACGCTGGCCACCGCGCATCCGGCCAAGTTCCCCGATGCCGTGGAAAAGGCCAGCGGCATTCGCCCCCCTCTTCCAAATCGCATGGTCGATCTGTATGAGCGTCCGGAACGTGTGACGCGGGTGCAGAACGACCTCGCCGCCCTCGAATCCCTCATCCAGGAGCGTATTGCCAAGTGAGTGTTCAGATCGCCACCCTTTCCAACGGACTGCGCGTCGTGACCGAAAACATGCCCGGCCTGCAAAGTGCCGCGGTCGGGCTATGGGTCACGGCCGGTGGGCGGCACGAACGCGAAGAACAGAACGGCATCGCGCATTTCCTGGAACACATGGCCTTCAAGGGCACCAAGACCCGCAGCGCCCTGCAGATCGCTGAGGCGATCGAGGACGTGGGCGGCTATATCAACGCCTATACCTCGCGCGAGGTCACGGCCTACTACGCCCGCGTTCTGGAACCGGACGTGGCGCTGGCCGTGGACGTGATCGCCGACATCCTGCGGGACCCGGTGTTCGACCCCAGGGAAATCGAGGTCGAACGCCATGTCATCCTGCAGGAAATCGGCCAGGCGCATGACACGCCCGACGACGTGATCTTTGACTGGCTTCAGGAACAGGCCTATCCCGATCAGCCCATCGGCCGCACCATCCTCGGCGAGGCCGCGCGCGTGCAGGGGTTCGACCGTGGCGACCTGGCAGGCTTCGTGAACGAACATTACGGGCCGGACCAGATGATCCTGTCGGCCGCGGGCGCGGTTGATCATGACTCGCTGGTCAAACAGGCCGAGGCGCTTTTTGGCGACATGGTTCCGCGCAGCGCCCTGTCTGCCGATCCCGCACGGTTCCACGGCGGCGAAACGCGGCGGACCAAGGATCTTGAACAGGCGCACCTGGCTCTGGCCTTCGAGGCACCGGGGTATCGCGATCCGGCATTCTACACCGCCCAGATCTACTCTGTGGCCCTGGGCGGCGGCATGTCATCGCGGCTGTTCCAGGAAATCCGCGAGAAACGCGGCCTCTGCTACACCATCTTTGCCCAGAACGGCGCCTATGCCGACACCGGGATGACGACGATCTACGCCGGCACCTCCGGCGCCGAGATGCCGGAATTGATCACGCTGACCGTGGACGAAATGAAACGCAGCGCCGAGGACATGAGCCCCGCCGAGATCGAGCGTGCCCGCGCCCAGATGAAGGCCGGTCTGCTGATGGGCCTCGAAAGCCCCTCGTCCCGCGCCGAACGCAGCGCGCGCATGGTCCAGATCTGGGGAGAAGTGCCCGACATCGAGCGCACCGTCGCCAAGATCGACGCGGTCACGCGCGAGGACGTGTTGCGCTTTGCCGAGGCGCAGGCCGCAGAGGCCGCCGCCGCGATGGCGCTTTACGGTCCCGTCGCGGAGGCCCCCACGCTCTCCGAGCTGCAGGCACGCCGGGCGGCATGATGCTGGCGTTCCGGCGCAAGGTACAGCTCGAGACTGAGCGCCTGACGCTGCGCCCGCCCGTGCATTCCGATTTCACGCCCTGGTCGAACCTGCGCCGCGAAAGCCGCGAGTTCCTGACCCCCTGGGAGCCATCCTGGTCCACCGACCACCTGACGCGAAAGGCCTTTACCAACCGTGTCTACTGGGCCTCACGCTCGATCGGGACCGGCTCGGCCCTGCCGCTGTTCCTGATCCGCCGCGAAGACCAGGCGCTGCTGGGCGCGATCACGCTGGACAACATCCGCCGCGGCCCGGCACAGGCAGGCACGCTGGGCTACTGGATCGGCGAACGCTACACCCGGCGCGGCTACATGTCCGAGGCCATCGCCATGATGGTTCACCAGGCCTTCGAGAAGATGGGGCTGAGCCGGATGGAGGCCGCCTGCCTGCCGGAAAACGTCGCCTCGCGCGGGTTGTTGGAACAGTCGGGCTTCAAGTACGAGGGCGTGGCGCAAAGCTACCTGCAGATCAATGGCCGTTGGCGGACCCACGTGCTCTATGCCTCGTTGCGGTCGGACAGGCGTGGCCGGACCGAGGTCGGCTAGACGCCTCTGGGCCTCATCCTGATGCACAGAAAAGCATCCCCATACACTGACCGCCCGTTCCCGGCGAAATTGTGAATTTGGCCGGGGGCGCAGCCGCGCTACCCTTTCCGGGACGTCACCCGACAGGAGCGCCCGATGATCCGCCTTGCCGCCGCCCTTCTTTTCCTGACCGCCACGCTGGTACAGGCCCAGGAACAGCGCCGACCTTCGCACTGCATCGCCATAGCGGATGCGGCCCCGGGGATCGAATACCTGCACAAGGCCAGCTGGACCGCGCCGATCCCCGAATACACGGTTCGCATCCACTACATCGCCCATGCCTCCTTCCTGATCCAGACACGCGGCGGGCTCGAGGCCGTGACCGATTACAACGGAAACATCGGAACGACGCGGATGATCCCCGATATCGTCACCATGAACCACGCCCACACAACGCATTGGACCCATGCCGTCGATCCGGCCATCCCTCACGTCCTGCGCGGATGGGGAGAGATCTTTGGCGAAGGCATCGATCATTACCTGGACCTTGGTGAAATGCTGATCCGCAATGTCTCGACCGACATCCGCTCTGCCTATGGCGGGGACGAGCCGAACGGCAATTCCATCTTCATCTTCGAGGTCGAGGGCCTCTGCATCGCCCATCTTGGCCACTTGCACCACGAACCGACCGACCGGCAATACGCCGCGCTTGGGCGGGCGGATGTGCTGATGGTGCCGGTGGACGGCGGCATGACGATGCCGCTGTCGACAGTCAAACGGATCGTCGACCGGCTGAAAAGCTCGGTCGTGATCCCGATGCACTGGTTCTCCGGCTACGCCCTGGAACGGTTCCTGGCCGACGTCAGCGACACCTTCCAGATCGACCGGCGCAGCGATGCGACGCTCGAGATCTCATTGCGCGACCTGCCGCGACGTCCCACCGTCATCGTGCTGCAGCCTCGCTACCTGACCGACCCGGACTGACCCGGCCCTCTTTGGGCGGCACACACCTCGGGGAGCGCGAGGGGCTGGCCCCT
>NZ_JARAMO010000162.1:0-3037 GCF_028807275.1 Mameliella sp. AT18 | reverse complement strand
ACCGCAGGGAGACGGGGGCAGAGCCCCCTTTCCGCCGCCGATCACCGCTCCGCCGGAATGGGCGCAGGGCGGGGCATCACCCCGCCGCCACGATCACGAAATGAAGTCCTTGTAGGCCTTCTCGTCCATCAGGTCGTCCAACGCCGACAGGTCCTCGACCTTCATCTTGAAGAACCAGGCCTCGCCCTCGGGGTCCTCGTTGATCTTGCCCGGTTCCTCGACGATGGGCTCGTTCACCTCGACGATCTCGCCGTCCAGCGGCGCCAGGATGTCAGAGGCGGCCTTGACCGATTCGATCACCACGACTTCTTCGTCCTTGGTGACCTCTCGGCCTTCCTCGGGCAGTTCGACAAAGACGATGTCGCCCAATTGTTCCGCCGCGTGATTGGTGATGCCCACAACGACCAGGTCACCCTCGACCAGCAGCCATTCATGTTCCTCGGTGAATTTCATGTAAGTCTCCCTGTTTCACCGTTTGAACCCAGCCGGCACGAAAGGCAGCGCTGCCACCCGCACCGGAACCCGCTTGCCGCGCAGCTCGCCCCAGAGGGGTGTGCCCTCTGATGCGCTTGCCGCCGACACATATCCCATGGCCACCGGCCCCTCGACCGAGGGGCCGAAGCCGCCCGAGGTCACGGCGCCGACCTCGGCCCCGCCCTCCTCGGCATCGTAGAGCACCACGCCCGCGCGCATCGGCGCCCGGCCCTCGGGGCGCAGGCCCACCCGCTTGCGCGCCGCGCCTTCGGCCATCTCGCGCTGCACCCGCTCCGCGCCCGGATAGCCGCCCGCGCGCGCGCCACCGGCGCGCCGGACCTTCTGGATCGCCCAGGTCAGCCCCGCCTCGACCGGCGAGGTTTCCGGGTCCAGGTCCTGCCCGTAGAGGCACAGGCCCGCTTCCAGCCGCAGGCTGTCCCGCGCGCCCAGCCCGATGGGTTCCACCCGGGCATCCGCCAGCAGCGATTTCACCAGATCCACGGCCGCCACGTTGGGCACCGAGATCTCGAAGCCGTCCTCGCCGGTATAACCCGACCGCGAGACCCAGCATTCCGCGCCCGCGATGGGCAACGTCTCGACGTCCATGAAACGCATGTCGCGCACCGCGGGGCAATGCTCGGCCAGAACATCCTCGGCCTCGGGCCCCTGCAGCGCCACAAGCGCACGATTTTCCAGCAGTTTCACGGTGATGCCATCGGGTTCCAGCGCCGCGCGCATCCGGGCCACGTCGGCCTCCTTGCAGGCCGCGTTGACCACCACGAACAGGTGATCGCCCCGGTTGGCGATCATGAGATCGTCCTCGATCCCGCCCGCATCATTGGTAAAGAAACCATAGCGCTGCCGCCCCTCTGCCAGCCCCGCCACGTCCACCGGCACTAGCCGTTCCAGCGCCTCTGCCACCTTCGGCCCGCGCAGGATCACCTGGCCCATGTGGCTGACGTCGAACAGCCCGGCCCGGCTCCGGGTGTGCAGATGCTCTTTCAGCACGCCCAGCTTGTACTGTACCGGCATCTCGTAGCCGGCGAATCCCACCATTTTCGCGCCGCGCGCGTGGTGCAGCTCGTTCAGAACGGTTGTCTTCAGCTCGGTCGGCTCGTCCGTCATGCGCTCCCCTTTGCCCATGACGCACAGCGCGTCCGGGCAGTTCCGCCACGGACCAATTCCGCAGCCCCACTGCCCCCTCTGTCCTTCGGCCTGAGATCGTTATCCCTTCGGCGGACGCGCATCCGGCGCCTCTCTCCAGAGTCTTGCCTCTTCGCGGTCCATGCGGCCTGAGCGTTTCCGGGGCGGTTGCGCCTTCGGCACCGGCTCCGGGCCAAGGCCCTCCCCGGTTCTCCCGTCGAAGATGCGCAGACGCTAGTCCATCGTCCCGGCGTTGACAAGCCGCCCCGCGCGGCATCCATCGCCAGAGATGATGTTCATCAGCGCGGCGTTGTCACAGACCAGCGAATCGAGCGTGATCGGGTCCAGCGTCTCGTAAAAGGCATTGGCGGCCCGGGTCAGCGCGCTGCGCAGCCGACAGGCATCGGTCAGCGGACAGGTGTTGTCCACGTCGGCGAAACATTCGGCCAGCGGCACCGGCTGTTCCAGCGCCCGGAAAATGTCGCCGATGACGATATCCTCGGCCGGCCGGCCCAGTTCCAGCCCGCCGTTGCGCCCCCGCTGGGTGTGCAGGAACCCCATCTGGGCCAGCTGGTTGATGACCTGCGCCAGGTGGTTTTCCGAGGCATTGCAGCGTTGGGCGATCTCGTGCTTGGTAACAAGCCGCCCCGGGTTCGCGGCGCAAAACATCAGCACGCGCATCGCGATATTGGTTCTTTTCGTCACCCGCATGCGGATCTCCAAAATACATTGATCAGACACCTATCTCGCACGCGGCGGGCCTTCGGGGTTTGACATGCGTCAAAACCGGCGAATATTTCGCACATGGAGCATGTATATTTCTTTGGCTACGGGTCGCTGGTGAACCGCACGACCCATGAACACACCCCCGCACACCGCGCCCGCCTGCACGGCTGGCGCCGGGCCTGGCGCGCGGTGCCCGAACGGGCGCTCTGCTATCTGACCGCCGTCCGCGATCCGGACGCCCATATCGACGGGCTGATCGCCCCGGTCCCCGGCGACAGCTGGGCAGAGCTCGACCGCCGCGAAGGCGCCTATGACCGCCATGACGCCACCCAAAGCCTGACCCATGACAGCGACGCGCGCGCCGTCGTCGTCTATGCGATCGACCCCGGCCGCCACAGCGCTCCGGGTCCGGACAACCCGATCCTGCTCAGCTATCTCGATGTGGTGGTGGCGGGCTACCTGGCGGAATACGGCCCCGGCGGCCCGGCGCAGTTCTTCGACTCCACCCTGGGCTGGCAGGCGCCGATCCTCGATGACCGCGCCGCGCCCCGCTATGCCCGCGCCCGGCCCCTGACGGACGAGATCCGCACCCTGACCGACGCCGGCCTGGCCGCCCTCGGCAGCCGGATCATCGCCGCCGCCTGAGCCTCAGGCGAAAGCCGCCTGGCTTCTTTGGTTTGAAAAATACCTCGGG
>NZ_JARAMO010000161.1:0-11487 GCF_028807275.1 Mameliella sp. AT18 | reverse complement strand
TTGCCCGCCCCGTTCGGCCCGATGATCGCGGTCATCTCGCCCGCAGGGAAGGCCGCATCGACGGAAAACACCGCAGGTTTCTCACCGTAGGACACGGTCAGGCCCCGCAGGCTCAGGGCGGCGTCAGGGCGTGCCGGCGCCGCCGCCTGCCCGCCGGATGCGGCCAAGGTCACGGAAGGTTCGGTCATCCGTTCAACAGTCCTTTCATGCCATCGCGCGGGACGTCGCCGCCAAGGGCCCCGGCAATGGTTGTCGCGTTGTGATCAATCATGCCGACATAGGTGCCGACGTAGGTACCCGGCTCTCCCATCGCGTCCGAGAAGAGCTCGCCGCCGATGACAACCTCGTGCCCCTTGGCGGCGGCACCTTCGATCAGGGCGCGGATGTTGCGATCAGAAACAGAGCTTTCGACAAAGACCGCGCCGATGCGGCGATCCACCAGGATATCCACCAGATCCGCGATCCGGCGCAGCCCGGCTTCGGACTCTGTCGAGATACCCTGGATGCCCATGACCTCGAACCCGTAGGCCTGGCCGAAATAGTTGAAGGCGTCATGCGCCGTGACCAGCACGCGGCTTTCCTCGGGCACGCTGGCAAGAATGCCGGCGGCATAGGTGGCCAGTTCGTCCAGTTCTGCCAGGTGCGCGGCGGCATTGGCGGCAAAGACCTCGGCACTGTCGGGTCGCACCGCGCTCAACGCGTCGCGTACGTTTTCCACCACATGTGTCCAGAGATCAGGCACCATCCAGACGTGCGGGTCGAACTTGTCGTCGTAGTCGTCATGGGCCAGCAGCAGATCGCGCGGCAGTCCCTCGGCCACGGCGGTCGTTGTGCCGCGTTCGCCCAGATCCTGAAGGAATTCCTCCATCTGCGCCTCAAGGTAGAGACCATGCCAGAGCACGACATCCGCGCGGGCCATCGCCACGATGTCGCTGCGGGTCTGGCGATAGCTGTGCGGATCGACACCCGGCCCCATCAGGCCACGGACCTCGACAAGATCGCCCCCCACCTGCCGTGCGGCATCGGCGATCATGCCCGTGGTCGCGACCACGGTTGTCACCCCCTGCGCGGCCAGGCCTTTGGCCGACAGGGCCAGCGGCAAGGTCGCCAGTCCGGCAAGAAGCTTTCGCTTGGTCAAAGTCACTGTGCACCTCCTCAAGACGACACCCCGGCGATACACCCGCCGAGGCGTTTCCACCTGCGAGATATAGTGCGACTAATTCGCAAGAGTCAATGAAAATGAGAATTAGTCGCAACTGGGGCCGCCAAGATCATTCCACGTCGCCAAGTCCGCCCATTTTTTCACCACGCCCGTCACCATCGGGCACGTCACCTCCGGGCTTGAGCCGTGTGCCGCAGCGTGTCAGCCTGACCTTCTGTTGCGAACCGGCAGGAGGGTCCTATGGCGACCGAGCTTTCGCGCATCCGGCACTACCCCGAGCTGGACGGCAAGACGCTGCTGGTCTGCGTCGGCGCCATGAAATGCGCGACGAGCTGGTTGCACGCCTACATGGGCGGACTGGAGGGCGTGTCGCCCTCTCCGCTCAAGGAACTGCATTTCTTCAGCCGAGATTTCCCGGAACATGCCCTGAGTGACATGGACCTTCTGGCAGTCCGTCGTTTGACGTTGTTCCTGTCGCAAGAGGGGCACCCGGCAGAGCACCTGGCCGCTTCGCCGATGCTCCAGGCCGCACTGGACCGGGTGCAGATGATCTATGACGACAACGCCTATTTCGGCCATATGGCCCGGATCAGCACCCCGCAGACACGGGTGATATGCGATGTCACCCCGGCCTATTCAGTGCTGGGGACGGCGGGTTTTGCCCATATGCAGGCCTTTTGCGCCACGCAGGACATCCGGCTGAAACTGCTGTTCGTCATGCGTGACCCCGTCGAACGGCTGTGGTCTCAACTGCGGCACATGCAGCAACAGGGCCTGACAGAGGACGCCACGCAGGCTTGGGCCGACGCTCTGGACGCGCCCGCGATCATGGCGCGCGGCGACTACCGGGCAACCGTCAAGGCACTGGACGACTGTTTCGCGCCCGAGGATCTTCTGTACCTCTTCTACGAGGATCTCGCCGGGGGCGACGCCCTGCCCCGGCTATGTCGCTTTCTGGACACCCCCTGGCGGTCGCCCGGCCCCGGGCTACGCCGGAATGAAACCACCGTGGGAACCGCCCTGCCCCATGACGCGCAAAAGGCCCTGGCCGCGGCCCTGGCGCCCCAATACGCCTTCTGCCGCGCACGGTTCGGCGGAGACCTGCCGAAGCAATGGCAAGGTTAACCTGACTGTCCGCAACGCGACGGATGCGGGATACTGGCAGCCACACCGCTGACACCGGTGCAGGCCTGAGACTTCCTTGACCAGTAATCCCCGCCCCAAGGTTCGGGGCGTCCATCCAGGAGACCAGCCAAATGCCCGAAGACGGTATCATCATCGACGACATCGGCTTTCGTTTCTTCAGCCAGGACAACGGTCCCTTCATCGCCAATGACCGCGCGGTGCAGCAGACCTTTGACCAACTGGCGGACCGTATCGTCCAGGAAGCCGCGTTCGACCACCTGGGCGCAGCTCGCGAGGCAGTTCAAAGCGCCGCGCGCCGCAAATTCACCGAGGACCCGCGGGATCAACCGGATCCGCAGGACACCGAGGACTATGTCCCCGGAGACGAATTCTTTTTCTAAAAAACCATAACATGCGCCGGGGCAAACCACTTGCATTCGGCGCATGATCTGGGGGACATGGCGGCAAGCCTGTCAATCTGTTGTGGAAAACTCGGGTTGCAGCTACATTGTTCAGCCTGCCACCTGAGGGAATCGCCATGACCCGCTTTGCCGCCCCCATCGCCGAACAGATCTGGGACATGAAATACCGCCTGAAACAGGCGGACGGCACGCCGCTTGACCTCAGTGTCGAGGACAGCTGGCGCCGCATCGCCAGGGCGCTGGCCACGGTCGAAAAGGACCCCGCTCATTGGGAAGAGCGGTTCTATGAGGCGCTGGAAGACTTCAAGTACCTGCCTGCGGGACGGATCACCGCAGGCGCCGGCACCGACCGCAGCGTGACCCTGTTCAACTGTTTCGTCATGGGCACGATCCCCGACAACATGGGCGGCATTTTCGACCAGCTGCGCGAGGCGGCGCTGACCATGCAGCAGGGCGGCGGGATCGGTTACGATTTCTCAACCATCCGGCCCAAGGGCGCACCCGTGGCAGGTGTGGCGGCGGATGCCTCGGGACCGCTGTCGTTCATGGACGTCTGGGACGCCATGTGTCGAACGATCATGTCCGCAGGTTCGCGCCGCGGTGCGATGATGGCGACCATGCGCTGCGATCACCCGGACATCGAGGATTTCATCGGAGCCAAGGCCGACAGCGCGCGCCTGCGCATGTTCAACCTCTCGGTTCTGGTCACGGATGCCTTCATGGAGGCGGTCAAGGCGGACGGCCCCTGGGAGCTGGTCTTTGACGGGGTGGTCTATCACACGCTCCCCGCGCGCGACCTGTGGAACCGGATCATGCGCGCCACCTATGACTATGCCGAGCCGGGCGTGATCTTCATCGACCGGATCAACCAGGCCAACAACCTCAGCTACTGCGAGACAATCGCCGCCACCAACCCCTGCGGCGAGCAGCCCCTGCCGCCCTATGGCGCCTGCCTGCTGGGGTCGGTCAACCTTGCCCGGCTGGTCAATGATCCCTTTACCGGCGACGCACACCTCGACGAGCAGGCACTGGACAAGCTGGTCGCCACCGCGGTCCGGATGATGGACAACGTGGTCGATGCCTCGCGCTTTCCGCTGGAGGAGCAGGCCCGCGAGGCCCTGAACAAGCGCCGCATCGGGCTGGGCGTGACCGGGCTGGCGGATGCCCTGCTGATGGTACGGCTGCGCTACGGTTCCGAGGAAGCGGCGCGGCAGACCGAACGCTGGTTGCACCGGATCGCCCGCGCCGCCTACCTGGCCTCCGTGCAATTGGCGAAGGAAAAAGGCGCCTTCCCGCTCTTTGATGCCGATGCGTACCTGGACAGCGGCACGATGCGGGGTATGGACGAGGACGTACGCGCCGCCATCCGCGAACACGGCATCCGCAATGCCCTCGTCACCTCGATTGCCCCCACCGGGACGATCTCGCTCTATGCCGGGAACGTCTCGTCGGGGATCGAGCCGGTCTTTGCCTATGCTTACACCCGCAAGGTCCTGCAAAAGGACGGGACCCGGACCGAGGAAGAGGTGGTCGACTACGCGGTGCAGATGTACCGTGAGACCTTCGGCACTGATGCCGCCCTGCCCGAGTATTTCGTGAATGCGCAGACGCTGGCGCCACTGGACCATGTCCGCATGCAGGCCTCGGCTCAGAAATGGGTCGACTCGTCGATCTCCAAGACCATCAACTGCCCCGAGGACATTTCCTTCGAGGACTTCAAGGACGTCTACCTGCAAGCCTACGAGACAGGCTGCAAGGGCTGCACAACCTATCGTCCGAACGACGTCACCGGATCGGTGCTGAGCGTTTCCGAGGTCGAGGACGTGGCCCCCGGCGAGGCGCCGGACCAAGTCCGGGGCGAAGGCGCCCAGGGCGCCGAGGTCGTCTACATGTCCGAACCCCTGGACCGCCCCCAGACCCTCGAGGGCGCGACCTACAAGCTCAAGTGGCCCGACAGCGAACATGCCATCTACCTGACGATCAACGACATCATCGTCGGCGGCCGCCGCCGCCCCTTCGAGGTCTTCATCAACTCCAAGAACATGGAGCATTTCGCCTGGACCGTGGCCCTGACGCGGATGATCTCAGCCGTGTTCCGGCGCGGTGGCGACGTGAGCTTTGTCGTCGAGGAACTGAAGGCCGTCTTCGACCCGCGCGGCGGCGCCTGGGTTCAGGGCAAGTACATCCCCTCGATCCTCGCGGCCATCGGCGGCGTCATCGAGCGCCACATGATCGCAACCGGCTTCCTGGAAGGCGAAGGCATGGGCCTGAAGAGCGACCCGACCGCCCAGGTGGTCAACCTCGACCAGCCTCGCGGTCCGGCCTGCCCCAACTGCGGGCAATACGACATGCGCATGGTTGAGGGTTGCATGACCTGCGCCTCCTGTGGGCATTCGAAGTGTGGATGAACAGAGGTTCGTGCATGAGCCTGTTTTTACGGGCGTAGTTATGCCAAAACCCGTGAATTCGCCTGCCAAGGGTCGGGACTTGTTTTGCCAAGAGTCCGTTAAGGATTGAAATCACTGGGTTTCTTGAGAACTCGTGTCCAAGCCTGTTTTGGTGGGAAAATCCTGCTGTGACAGTCCTGCTGGCAGGTCACCACTGAGTTCTCCGACATGAGCAAAAGTTCGGCCCGCTTCCCTTCCGGGAGGCGGGCCGTTTTTCCTTGTCAGTTTCTGCTTTTATGGGGCCCATAACCTCGCTGCCCGCGTGAAAACGTGGGTCTTTCTCCTACAGCATTTCCGATCCACGGTGTCGGTAGTCGGAGCCCCGGGTCATCTATTACCCAAGGCGGCGCATGTTGGGTGATTTTGACGCGCTACATGAGAGCGTTTCGCGCCTGAGGCAGATGGAGACAGGACACGGTTTCCAGAAAACTGATCGGTTGGCGTAAGTTGGCTGTGTGCAGAACCCGACAGGAGAAAAAAGGGCGGCTTTCGCCGCCCTTTTCCGAGGTGCCTGCGAATTTCCTATGGGGATCGCCAGCGTCGCAACGCATCCTCGATTCGCGCGTAGGCCTGGATCGCCTCATGCTTCGAGTGATGGCCGTCGCAGAACTGGTGGCCGTAAGTGTCTGCTCGGGTGTCTTCGATCGTGTAGCCGAGCGCGAGAAATGCCTGGTGCGCCGCGTCGGTCAGCCGCGCGGGATGGCTCGGCGAGGTCATGACGGTCACGCCGGCGATCTCACGGCCGATCTGCGTGTAGTGACGGTCCACCCACACGTGGACCCGTGACAGGCTGTGCATCTCGATGAGCCACAGCGTCACGTCGCAGATGTCCTGTTCCAATCCGAACTCATCGGGACGGACGCTCAGGCGGCGCTGACGCGCCACCTGAAGGGCACAGCGTGCCCCGGTCTCATTCGGCATGACGGAACCGCGCCAGGAGCTCGCTAATGCGTGCGCCGTGCCACCGTGTCATGTCGGAGGCTGGCAGCCCCCTATCGTGACCGATCCGGTCGAGCGACGAGGGGCTCTGCTCGGCCAGGATGCGTCGGATGTCGCGCAGCGCGGCCTCGACGGCATCGGTATCCGGGATCGGCCGCCCGAAGGCGCCATGCAGATCGCAGAGAGACGCGAACCCATTCCTGTCATCGAGCGCGTCGAGCAGGTCGCAGAGACTCGCGCCGTGACGGCGGAGGTGCTGCTCGACAAAATAGGTCGCGCCGAGACGCGCCTCGGCGGTGTCGAAGTTGTTGGTGTTCAGCATGATAATCTCCCTTTCATGCGGTGGCGGAAACGATGGTGTTATTGCCTATTCTTCGGCGTCATGTTCCGTGCGTTGCGGGAGACGAGTTGGGTCAAGAAGGCTCTTCTCTATCGTTTGCGAGGGCTGGCCTCAGGTGCTCGCGAAAAGAAAATTGGCCATTTATTCTGACCACGAAAAAAAAGTACCGGCCAAAGGATCTCTTGCCAGATCTTATCTCGCACCGCCGCGGGCGTTTCGCGGCGGTGCGGGGTCGGGCTTCAGGCGGCGCACTCGTCTACGGCTCTGACGATCCCGGCCGCGTGCAGTGCTTCGTCGAGACCATCCGCCAGGAGGCAGATCTCCGGCACGATGGGATCGTCGGGTTCCATCATCGCGATGCTGCCTGTGTCGTCCCAGTTGTCATCATGTGCGTGATCGAGGAACAGGATGCGGCGCAGTTCGAGAAGCAGGCGTTGTACACGGCGGGTTATCCGCCCTGGCTGGTCGAGGGCGTCGCGGATATCGTTGACCAGCCGCACGCCTTGACGACCTGCCAGCAGGACGGCCGCATGGCCGAGCGCTTGGTCATGCCCCGAGAAGAAAGCTCGCAGCGCCAGTTCTCCGGACGGAGTGACGCGGCACTCCGCGCAGCGGTTGAATTTCGTGTGAAACATGGATCCTCCTTTGATTTCTTGGTCCCGGGTTTCGTCCCGGGGGTCAGGGAGGGTCGGAGATCCTTGTTGGATGCCTATCGCCGTGGCGTGCGCCTTTTCTGAAAGGGCAGGAGATCGGCGCTGGGAGGTTGTGCGGTTCCTTTAATAGAGTTCGAGGCACTCTGTGCCCTTGGATGCAAGGGACATTGGCCGAAGTTCTCGATGGCGAAGAAGTTTTTTTTCGGTAGACGCGCTTCGACCGGCAGATTTCCTCCCACATGAACAAATGTGCGAGGCAAAGCGAAGCACCCTTTTGGGCCGAGGCTCTAAAGAATCTTGGACGGTCTGCTACCTACGAGTGCCTAACGCGGGCGCTTGAACCACGCCCTTGGCTTCGAGTATTCCATTAGAGGTTTGTTTTTTCCACTGGTAAGCTTTGCGTATTCGATACAAAGCCTTAGGAGTTTCGAGATGCCAACCGTACCACCGCTCCGAAAGGCAATGATCATCATCGCCGTCTCTGACTACGCAGGCGCCTACCCGCGATTGCCGGGCACATTGACCAGCGCTGCGAGGCTGGGCAACTGGGCCAGGGATCCCGCGCCGGGCAGGGACTACAAGGTTCTCGAGATCACCGATGCAGCTAAGAGCCCTGTAACAGTCGACCGGTTGCGCCACGAGATCAACGCGCTTCTTACGACCACGATCATCGACCGATTGGTGGTCTATTTCGCCGGGCACGGTCTTGTGCGCTCAGCTACTGACCAATTTTGGCTACTGACCAATGCTGACCTGGATCGGCGGGAGGGCGTCGATATGATGCCCTTCATCGACGGGTTGAAGCGCTACAGTATCGGTGCTTCCAGTCCACACCTGAAGAAAGGGCAGCTTTGCATTATCGCGGATGCCTGTCGCGACACGAGCCGTGACGCAATAAGCTTCACTGGCGACCCGATCCTAACGTCCGCCGCAAAGCCCAGCCCGATGGACACGGATATGTTCCTCGCCACCACCTTGGGCGACTTTGCTTATCAGCCTGCCGCAGTCGCGGGTGGGGTCGCCTCGTGTCTGTTTTCCGATGTTCTATGCGAGGCGCTCGAAGGCGGAGTGCCAAGCGTGATCGATGCTTCTCACGCCTTCGGTACGGTTATCGACAATCAGAAATTAGCGACCTACCTCGACGATGAAGTTCCGAAAAGGGCGATGAAATATAACGAGAAAATGACGCCTGACACAATCAGCGGTCTAAGGCGTGACTTCAACTTCTACGACCTGATCCCCTCGGCGTCGCGGGCCAAAGAAGGAGGGGACGTCGGTGATGCTCCAGTCGCACCGAATTCGACCGAAAAGCTACTCCACCCCGCGAACACCAGACGCGTCGTCCGCGACAACTCCTTTTTGGATCTCGAACCCGCGGCAAGACGGTCGAATGACTTTGGCCATGTGATTGACCGCAGCGCCGATCTTATGAACAAGCTGAATGTCGGCCCGAGCTATACGGGCGCGATTGTCTCCGAATTCGACCAACGGGTAGCTCTTCCGGAAACGGCGGCGCAATATCTGACGGTCGAAGGGTATCGCTGGAAGTTTCTGCCTGAAAACGTCTATCTGGCACCACAGCTGTTCGTCCGGCAGCGCGATTTCTGGACACTCGCTCCAGCCTATCCTTACAGCGTGACTGTGTTGCAGCCGTGGAGCCCCGGTGATGTTCTGTTCAACACGCTGGACGAGATGCGCCAGACGGATTGGGACAGCTCGCTCAGCTCCTCCGTCGCCACCAGCTGGCAGGAACATCGCCGCATGAAAGATGCAATTCGCGCCGCTGATCGGTTGCGCTTTGGCAAAGAGCGTCAGCCGCTGCATGCCGATCAAGCAGGGTATATCTATCACATGGTGGGTGACATTGATAACATCGTTCGAACCGCACACTACATGGCCCGGGTCGGTTTCCTGACCAGCGATCTGGCATACCTCGCGGCGACGGACCTGCGGTGGTCACATGGCGAAGACGGCTGGGAAATACATGCCGACCTGCCTGCGGTGGAGAGCGACGACGACCCGCTGCGCCCCGATTTCGCGAATTCGGCGATGGAAGCATGGCATGACGTGCCGGTCAAAACGCTTTTCCCGGTGTTCCGCCAAGGCTGGCGCCGGATGGCCGAGCTTCCCTTCGACACCATGCCGGACGTCTTGCGAGAACTGGCGCATATGACCGAGGGCTACGCCGCCGTCGTCCTGCCCGACAGCGCCATGCCCATCGTCCAAGAATATTCTTCGTATGTGATCCGTGATTTGACCCCTTAGGAGATCTAACCGATGCGACGTCTGATTTTCGTGCACGGCATCAACAATGAAAGCTATACCCGCGAAGACATCACTAAATTATGGGGCGACGCACTGCGAAAATCGATCGGCTCGCGCGCAGATTCATGGTGGGACGAAGTGGAGGTGCGCACCGCCTATTACGCAACAACGCTGGCGCGAGAAACGGCAGACTGGGACGAGATGGAGGCCACCGGCACCCGGATGAGTGTGGGCTCTCCTGAGACGGATTACGCGGATGAAGACGTGGCCGGACTCTACCTTGCGCTACAGCGGGCCTACGGCATAAACGACGATCGCGTGGCGCAGGAGCTTGAACCTGGCGACGACCGCACGGCGGCGACGCGCATGGCCGCGGGAATTCACAAGAAATGGCTCAAGGCCATTGCTCGCACGCTGGAAAAAGTCATTCCCTCTGCGGCGGACGGGCTGGCACGCAAGTTCCTCGCGCAAGCCGCGACTTATCTCAACAAGCCCGGGGTTTTCGATCAGATCAACGAGATGGTGAACGACCAGGTTTTCGAAGACCTCGATCCGCTCGATCGCACCGTAGTCGTTGGCCATTCGCTCGGTACCATCGTCAGCTATGTGTTGCTGCGCAGGATGGTGCGGGAAAATACCCTGCCGGTTTTCGTCACGCTTGGTTCGCCGCTGGGAATCGACATCGTGCGCAACCGCGTGGGACATCCCAGGATCACGCCCCCTGTGGCCGCGCGATGGGTAAATGGCTCCGACCCGGAGGATTTCGTGGCGCTTCGACCCAGTCTTGACCAAGACAATTTCGGCCCGGCGGAAATCGTCAACTATCCGATGCTCGACAATGGACACGAGGATGCCCATTCAATCGAACGATACCTCGCACACTCCGAGATCGCAGAAGTTATCTACGCGGGCCTGAAATGACTTCGCATGAAAAGTTCCGATTTCTGGTGCGCTTTGATGATCGGTTCTCATTCTGACGCAGCACTTTGACCTTGCCGTCTAATATCGAGTTTCAATCATGATAGACTGCAAAAATTAGAAAATTAGACTTGGAAATAGGTTGTTACGTGTCGGAAAGTGCGTCTACGATGGTCAGCAGGTATCTCCTTACCTGCTCCCGATCACTCTTTTTCTCTTTTTCGGAAAGTTGAAAGTATGGCGTGGCGATCTGTCGTTCCCACTGCTTGACCAGATCAGCTGGAATCACCAGCGCCCCGTCAGACCGATGTTCGCACTTGCTGTGCATATAGCGCTGCCAATGTGCCCAGCGCTCATGTTCAATGTCCGCGAGCTCGTCAATAATGGCGTCGAGTCGCGTCGTGATCTGCTGTCGATCCATCCTAAATCACATCTTCTGCGACCAAACGGCGGTAGTGTTCGCCAAGAGCAGTCAGCGTGCAGCTCTTACTCTCCATGGTAGCATGCCACATGTGCGGGGCACCGACAGGAACCACAAGGTTCACCCGCACGTAGTTCTGAAGGATCCGCAAGATCTCAGTCTTCTCTGGATTGGGAGGCGGGATATCAGATCCCTCCGCCCCTGATCGATGGGGCTCATAGCTGGGGTCAAGCTGGTATTCGTAGCCCGGCTCAGGGAAGAATTCCGCCAGTCGTAGCAGTTCTGCGAGTGCGATAGGTGGCCGTACCTTACGGAGTGACACAAAAGACGTTACATTGGTCTTGAAGACAGGACGTTGCTTCCACGCGCCGAGAGATTGATCGATGTGGGCATATACACTTCCCGGCGTCACATCTCCGACCAAGTTCGCAGCAGCGCCACTGAGAGCATCTACCAGCAACGTGGTGAAGATCCCTGAACCGTTCAGCTCGTCGGCGTATTGTTCCGCGGTAGAAGCCGTCAGCACGGTTACACCTTCGCCAATCTCGGCGACCGGCACCAACGGATTCGTAGCGGCGACGCCACTGTGACAGCTATCGAGGATGATCATCTTGTTCTCGGACGGCGAATTGTTTGCCATCGTCATTATTTCGGCCAGCGGGATGCCATCGTCACCGGTCTCGCAGTCAGAGGGGCAGAGGTAGCCGCCGGTCGCCTCGATGTACCCATGGCCAGCAAAGTATAGTAACGCTATTTCGTGCTTGTCTGTAAGCGGTGTGCCGCCCCCACACTTAC